>JAKSDM010000516.1 GCA_022360135.1 Pseudanabaenales cyanobacterium
CTAAGTCCCACAGCCGAATCGTTTTGTCTCCACTACTACTAGCAATAGTTTGTCCATTCGGGCTAAAGGCCACAGCCTTAACAGAAGACAAATGGCCTCGGAAGGGCTTGCCAATCGGGTTGCCCTTCAAATCCCACAGGCGCACCGTCTGATCTAAGCTGCCACTGGCAATGATTTGGCCATCCATGCTAAAGGTCACAGCCTCAACAGAAGATGAATGGCCTCGGAAAGGCTTACCAATCAAGTTGCCCTTCAAATCCCACAATCGCACTGTCCGGTCTAAGCTGCTACTGACAATGGTTTGGCCATCCGGGCTAAAGGCCAATGACAAGACTGGAGCAGCATGGCCTTGGAACGGTTCCTCGATTGGATTGCCCTGCAGATCCCACAGTCGCACTGTCCGATCAGAACTACTACTAACAATCGCTTGACCATCCGGGCTAAAGGCCACTGACAAGACTGGAGCCACGTGGCCGTTAAACGGCTCCTCGATTGGATTGCCCTGTAGATCCCACAGCCGCACTGTCCGATCAGAACTGCCACTGACAATGGCTTTACTGTTTGGGCTAAAGGCCACCGACCTGACATCAGTCATATGGCCCAAGAATTGTCCTGATTCTTTAACAGTATTAATAATCTTTCTAACAGCATAGTAATCAGAGGTAATCATCCGTCCTTGCAAGCGCCGATCACTCTCCCCCATATTCTGAATTGCCTGAGCTGCTGCTTCGAGTGGCCGCACCGACATCAGATTCATCACCTTTTGCGCTTTTTTCTGCAGGTCTACCTCCGCCTGCAACTGATGCGAAAACGCTACCTGTTTTTTTTCCTGTTTGTCGCTGAGTTGATAAAATACCTGGGTACTCAGAGTAAATTCAGCTTCCAGAGTTGACCAGTGTTCCCGAACTTCGGTTAAGATGCCTCCTTGAAGCAGGTAGAGGTCATCCTTACCTTTGGCTTTCCAATCTTTTTCGGCATCTTCCACCCGCTGCACCAGCCGTCTTAAATCCCGATTTTGCTCTCGCCAGCCAGCAAAGCGGCACCAGCCGACCATAAGGTCTTCGTAGGCTAGTTCAACATAATTATCTCCTACTATCACCAATAGCCGCTCTGTCACCAACTTATTGATTACCCGCTTAATCAGCTTTTTATCTCGTGGTTGACTCGACAAACTCAGCAGTGCTTCCTCCAACTGCCGCTGGCTTATATCTTTCACATCTAGACCAGTCCGCACCAGCTTTAAGCAAATCCGCCTGACCCAGTCTTGCTGGTTGTCATTTAGCTGCCTGTAAATTTGTTCTGCCCGCTTATTCAGCGCCCCCTTTACCCCCCCCATCTGACGATAGGCTGTTGCTGTCAGCCTCCTTTGTTTTTTATCCCGATCTTTCCAGAGTTCTGTCAGGGCAAACTCCAGCAGAGGCAGACAGTTTTTCTCCTGCTCCACATCCGCTAAAATCAGCTCCAGAAGCCCCTCTCCAAAGCAATAACCTAGCTTTTTTGCTGGTTCCACAATTGCTTTGATCAGATCCTCCCCTTCCAGTGATCCCAACCGTACTGCCTGTTGTTGAATCGCCTGAATCAGCGATCCATAGCTCAGCCATGACTCTACAAAATCCGCTCGCATAGTGGTGACGATCGCCAATGGAAAATTAGGCTTTTGGGAAATCTCAGTAATCCTTTGAATAAACAGCGTGCGCTCATCCTCTGACTGGCAGACCGTAAATATCTCCTCAAATTGATCAATTACCAGCAGAATACGGGCGGTGTCTCTTTTAGGCAACTCTGGTGGATCGATCAAATCCTCTGGACCAAGGTTCAAGACTCGCTCGATTCCTTCGGTTTCGATTAGGGTGTAGACTTCATGCTTGTCTTCCGGTTGATCAAATAGTGAGCAAAACGCCTCTTGCAGCGCCGCCAGTGGTTTTACCCCAGGCTTGAAAGGCCCCAATAATTGCCAGCCTTGAGCCTCTAGTTGGGGTGCTAGTCCTGCTAGCACCACCGATGACTTGCCAATGCCCGATATCCCAATCAGTGGTACAAAGTTGGTTTCGGCCAGCTTTTTCATTAGTTGATCAACGATGTCTTGTCGCCCATAGAAAAACTTAGCCTTATCGCGGGTAAAAGCTTCTAACCCCTGGTAGGGGCTCTCCTCCGGCTGAAAGTTTGACTGCTGTTGTAGGTGTTTAATAGCCTGCCGAATTCCTTCTACTACATCTAGAAATGCCTCATCCTGATCTTCCCACCGGGTGATGGGTTTACTGTCTTTCGGCAGTGGAGCAATTCCTTCAAAGGGTGTGTTTTCTTGCCAGTAGCAGGGACGCAAAATAATCGGGACGACCTGTGCTGTCCCTGCCTGATGACGTGCGATCGCCTGCTCTACCTCTAACCGCCATAATTCATCTGACGCCAAATAATCTGAGCTGACTAGCAACAAAATAATCTGCGCGGACGCCAGGTTGCGGCTAATTTGTTCCTCGGCTTCTTCTCCCGGTTCAATACAGCTATTATCCCAACTGGCAATCTCTCGATTGCGCTTAAGGGCGCTCAAATGATTGGCGAGTTCTTCCCGCAGGGCTTCGTCTTGGCGAGCATAGGAGACGAAAACCTGAATAGCTGCATTTGCCATAGGCGCTGGCGCTGAAAATGCTGGGTTTCTCGCTCAATTATAGTCAAGGCCCTTCAGTCACTTTGCAAGTTATTTCATCTCAAAGCTGGTAAGACAAAAATGATAGTCGTGGGAACCATTATGCACAGATTGATTCGGGTGATTTATGGCGTCCATGGGCATACCGTGTTCCTAAAATCGTTTTAAGCGCTAGTATTCTGTCAAGCAGCTTACAGTCATGTTGAGCAGTTAACAGACTACTGAATCAGTCTTATGGCAGCCGGATCATTCCAGAAAAGTAGCATCGGTTGGCAACTCCAGCAACTTGGACGGCGGGGTAGAGAATGGTTTGAACTGAGGTTTTTACAAAACAATTCAGATGCATCAGATAATCTACCGACTGCGTCAGGGCCGAATTGGCTAGAACGGGGCATTTTTTGGCTGCTGGTTGCGCTTTTGTTGATTTGGGTAAGCTGGCGGGCTTACAAACTTGTGAAAGCTTATCTGCGGAACTGGCGGTCTCGCTCTGGGCCAGGAATCAAGCTCGGCTCAGCGGCGGCGGGGCGGGAGCCAACCGTTGCCACTTGGCTGCGGCGGGTGGAGGAAACCCGGCGACAAGGTCGCTATGGGGAAGCCTGTCGAGCTTTGTACATGGCGATGCTGCAGCGATTGCATGATACCCAAGTCATTGTTCATCAACCCAGCCGCACCGATGGTGAATACCTGCAGCTGGTGCATCAATTTTCGCAACCCCGCCCTTACCAAGTGCTGATTCAAACTCACGAGCGCTTTTGCTTTGGTAATCTGGCGGCTACCGCTGAGACCTTTCAGCGGTGTCAACGAGCCTATCAGGAGATTGCTAAACAATGAGGCTCTCAGGTCGACCATTGATGTTGGGCGGCGTTGCGATCGCCATCCTGATGCTGCTAACCCTAGTGATGGCCCCTCACAATAGCCAATACAACAGCGGCTCAACCTATGGCCGCGCCCCAGATGGTTACGGTGCTTGGTACGCCTATATGGAAGCGCGTGGAGCCGCTATTCAGCGTTGGCGAAAACCGTTGAGAGACTTGATTGGCGCAGAAGCGAGCCGCGAAACGGCTCCGGTTCAAACCCCAGCCACGTTATTGCGGATCATCCCCAATCGTGCTAATACTCGGCTGGATGGCGGCCTGACCGATTGGATTCAACAGGGGAATACATTTGTGCTTCTCGGCGCCGACTCTGGCGTGACTGAGGCGGCCTTTACCACCTGGCAAGAGAGTGAGGTAGGAGAAGTCAAAATTGATACAAGCCGTCGGCGTGTCAATCTGGAATTGGCGGCAGACATCCTATTGGGCGATCGCTTCGGGGCAGTAGTCTGGCGGACAGAAATCGGTAAAGGCCAGGCCATTTGGGCGACAACCCCCTATTTAGGGGCCAATGCCTATCAAGATCAATCCGGTAACTACGCCTTCTTAGCTCAACTGGTGGAGCAAGCGGATCAGGCCATCTGGGCGGATGAATATATCCACGGCTATAAAGACGCTGATACGCTAGCCGCAGAAGAAGGGATAGAGACCTGGCGGGACTATTTGGCAAAGACGCCGTGGTTGATTGTTTTGGCGCAGGTAAGTATGCTCTTGCTGATCGCAATCTGGGGGCAAAATAGGCGGTTTGGATCGCCGATGTCATTGAAACATCCGCCGATTAATAATAGTGAAGCTTACATTCAAGCCCTGGCACAGGTTTTACGTAAAGCAGGCAGTCAGCAATTTGTGGTGGATGTGGTCGGGAAGGCGGAGCGACTTCATCTCCAAAAGGGGTTGGGATTTGGGTCTATTCCCGTCGATGAAGCAGCCCTTTTAGAGGCATGGGTTAGCAAAACGGGGCGTCCAGCAGCAGAACTCAAGCAAATCTTGCACTTCAATGCTCAAAAGCGTTCAATCTATGAGCAAGACTTGCTAACCTGGTTGCAGAAAATACAAAGCGTCCGTCAACAATGGTAGAACTCGCATGACTGAACTGAATGAAGATTTTTCTCGCATCGGTCAAGCATTGAGCCAGGTTGTTGTCGGTCAATCAACGCTGATTCAGCAACTCCTCGTCGCTCTCTTATGTGGCGGTCACACCATTCTTGAGGGGCCGCCGGGAACCGGCAAAACCTTGATTGCAAAAGTGCTCTCTCAGCTCATTCAGTCTGACTTTCGACGCATCCAACTCACCCCTGATATTCTTCCGGCTGATATTTTAGGGACCAATATCTTTGACCTGAACAACCGCTCATTCAACTTGAAAAAAGGCCCCGTATTCACCCAAATATTGCTCGCCGACGAAATTAATCGCACCCCGCCGAAAACCCAGTCCGCCTTGCTCGAAGCCATGGAAGAGCAACAAGTCACCCTAGACGGCAAGCGTTGGCCCCTGCCCGACCTATTCTGGGTAATCGCCACCCAAAACTCTTTGGAGTTTGAAGGCACCTATCCCCTGCCAGAGGCTCAGCTGGATCGCTTTCTGTTTAAGCTGATTGTGGACTACCCAAACCCAACTGCCGAGAAGCAGATGTTACTCAACGCCCAGGCTGGCTTCGAAGCTAAACAATTCGATCTGGACCAGATTGAACCGATCGCGACCGTAGAGCAAATTCTTCAGGCGCGGCAAGTCGTCAAATCCATCAACGTCCAGGAGAAACTCCTAGATTATCTCTTGAATATTGTGCAAACGTTCCGACAGCACGCTGATTTAACTTTAGGCCCCTCCCCTCGGTCCGCCGTGTCCTGGTTGCGGGCTTGCAAAGCCCATGCATGGCTGGCGAATCGAGACTATGTCACTCCCGATGATGTCAAAGCGGTAGCTCGACCTTTACTTCGACATCGCTTGATTCTCAGTCCCGAAGCCCAACTTGACGGCTTAAAGATAGATCAAGTAATTTCGTCCCTCCTGGAGCAAGTTCCGGCCCCCAGATAACCCATCCATCCTCCCAGACGGGCATGTCGCGTTTCTTCTCCCCCTCTCCCCCCTCTCCCCCCTCTCCCCCCTCTCCCCCATCTTCCCCATCTCCCCCATGATTCCATCCGTCCGGCTGTTTAGACTGCTGATCATCGGCGGCGCGATCGCCTCAACTTTTGCAACGCTGTGGCCATCGGACTCACGGCTGATGATTGCGATCGCCGGACTGATAGGATGGGATGGAGTTATTCTGCTGTTGGCGATTTGGGATAGTTGGAGAGTTCAGTCCGAGCGGATTCAAGTCACCCGTCAGCCGCTGCAACGTCTCTCGATTGGGCGGGAAAACCAGGTGGGTTTAACCGTAGACTCGGGCCGACAGGCAGTGGAGATTCAGCTCTACGATGTCTATCCGATGGACTTCTCAGTTTCGGCCATGCCCTTAAAGGCGACACTGCCAGCGAATACGCAACAGGAACTAACCTACACAATCCATCCAGACCATCGGGGAGAATACGTCTGGGGAGATATCCAAGTGCGTCAGCTGGGTCCCTGGAAATTGGCCTGGTCTGCTTGGAGCGTTCCGCAAAAACAAACCGTGGCGGTGTATCCCGACCTGATGGGGTTGCGATCGCTGGCCATTCGTCTGGCGTTCCAGTCCACCGGAACCATTCGGCAAAAGCATCGGCTTGGTCTTGGGGCCGAATTCGCCGAACTGCGAGAGTATAGCGTTGGGGACGATCCCCGCCTGATTGATTGGAAAGCAACCGCTCGGCGCAATTCTCCACTGGTGCGAGTACTGGAGCCTGAACAGGAGCAAACCCTGATTATCTTATTGGATCGCGGTCGGCTGATGACGGCTCAGGTGAAGGGACTCTCTCGGTTTGATTGGGGCTTAAATGCCACCTTGTCTTTAGCGTTAGCCGGATTGAACCGGGGCGATCGGGTAGGGGTGGGGGTGTTTGACCGTCAAATTCATACCTGGATTCCACCCACCCGAGGACAGCAACACCTGCCAGACTTGATTGAACGGCTCACCCCGATTCAACCCGAGTTGCTGGAATCGGATTATCTCAGCGCAGTCACCAATTTAGTCAACCAACAGCACCGACGCGCCCTGGTGGTAATGATTACCGACATTGTGGATGCAACTGCTTCAGCCGAACTGTTATCGGCGCTGATGCGATTAAGGCCCCGCTATTTACCCTTCTGCGTCACCCTGCGAGATCCCCAGGTCGATCACATCGCCCATACGCCAACTGAGGATGTACAAGCAGCCTACAACCGAGCCGTCGCCCTCGATCTCCTAGCCCAGCGCCAGGTCACGTTTGGCCAATTAAAGCAACAGGGAGTTTTGACGCTCGACGCCCCGGCGAATCAGATTACGGAGGAATTGGTTGAGGAGTATTTACGGATTAAGGGCCTTAGTCAATTGTGAAGGCAGATGGGGAAGATGGGGAGGATGGGGAGGATGGAAACAATTAATCAACGAGCTATAAAAGACCACGAAGCGCTAGAAGTCCATACCCCAAATTTTGATATCGCAAGGGAACTTAGCAGCAAGTTTTAGTGAGTCAAGTCAACACAATTAATAATTCTGCACTTTGGCTAATAAACATTAATCCTCCTCTACTTCCCTTGCTCTCCCTGCCCCTCCTACCTCCCCATCTTCCCCATCCCCCCCATCTCCCCCAGTCCCTCTTACCTCCCTGCTCCCTTTAACCCAGTGAGAAATCTTCAGACGCCGGAACCTCTCGACTGCAATACTTCACCAGGAGGATGAAGAAACTGCTGCCTACGATATATTTCAGCAGGTCAGGGACCAGCGGACTGGGAGAAAAGAATCCCTCAATTATGCCGGCGATCGCCAACATGGGGATAATGCCATAGACTAGCTGCACAGCCTTGAGGCCATAAAATCGGAGGGCGTCACTGCGGCGATAGGCGCCGGGGAATAAGATGGCTCTGGCTAGGAGGAGCCCCGCTCCCCCAGCCAAAAAG
>JAKSDM010001357.1 GCA_022360135.1 Pseudanabaenales cyanobacterium
AAAAAAAAGGAGATATTAGCTTTTGCCAATTGGAAACTTCCTAATGAAAATCAGACAGCCGTAAAACCAGAATTTAAACCAGAATTTTTTGGCTTAACATTCGAGTCCGATAAGGTGGCGAAACTCACTGCGATCGCACACAACTATAACACCTCGATTTCTGTACTTCTTCAAGCCTGCTGGCAGATCTTGTTCTGGCGACTAACCGGAAAGTCGGACATAACCATCGGCACTTATTGTGATGGTCGTAACTACGAAGAGTTGGAGCCAGCATTAGGGCTGCTTTCTAAATACTTACCTGTTTATTGTCATTTTGAAGATCAATTTAAATTGAGTGAAATATTAAAGCAAACTAGTGAAGCAAAAGATCAGGCTTTTAAGTGGCAGGAGTCCTTTACTTGGGAACAAATAGCAGAATTAAACGAAAACACTTCAGGTTCATCCTTCCTCCCCGTTTGTTTTGAATTCGATGAACAGCCTGCTAAATATTCTGCTGCTGACATTTCATTTTCGATTGACAATCAGTACGTTTGCTTTGACCAGTTCAAAGTCAAACTCTCATGTGTTTGCACTGGTATCGCTCTGCTAGCAGAGTTTCACTATGATTCCAGCTTGTTCCAAGGGGAAGATATTGAGCGCTTGGCAGGACAGTTTCAGAAATTGTTAGAGAGTGTCATTGACAAATCCGAAGCTGCCATCGGTCAGCTAGAGATATTGAGCGATCGCGATCGCCAACAACTATTAGTTGAATTCAACCAAACTCAGGCCGACTACCCGCAAGATAAGTGCATTCATCAGCTGTTTGAGAAACAAGCAAATAGCACACCCAACCAAATTGCCCTTGTCTTTGAAGACCAGCAACTGACCTACGCTGAACTCAACACCAGGGCAAACCAACTAGCTCATCACCTGCAACGGTTGGGAGTTGGACCAGAGGTTCTGGTGGGTATTTATGCAGAGCGATCGCTCGAACTAATAGTAGGACTCCTCAGCATCCTCAAAGCTGGCGGGGCATACTTACCCCTAGACCCTGCCTTGCCAAAAGAGAGTATAGCTTTCCGGTTGCAGGACGCCCAAGTATCGGTGCTGTTAACTCAACAGCAACTGGTTGAGACGCTTCCTGAACATAGAACACAGCTGATATGTTTGGATAGTCAATGGGAGGTTATCGCTCA
>JAKSDM010001092.1 GCA_022360135.1 Pseudanabaenales cyanobacterium
AGCCGTCAACACCTGACACCCCCCATCGGTAATCAACACATCGTCTTCGATGCGGATACCTCGGACGTCAGCAAACTGAGCCAGACGGTCCCAGTTGATGCTGTCCTGATACTTAGCTCGACGCTCTGGGTCCTGCAGAATAGCAGGGACTTGGTAGAAGCCAGGTTCAATGGTGACAGCCATGCCAGCTTGAAGCGGGCGATCGAGACGAAGGAAGCTGAGACCGAAGCGATCGCTTCTCGTCCGCCCCTCGGCATATCCCGCCAAATCGCCTAAATCCTCCATATCATGAACATCTAGCCCCAGCAGGTGACCGACGCCATGGGGGAAGAACAAGGCATGGGCGTCTTGCTCAACCAGATCTGACGGAAGTCCCTGCAAAATTCCCAGATCCACCAACCCCTCCGCCATCACTTGGCAAGCCAAGAGGTGGAGGCCGCAATATTCCATCCCGGGTTGCGCCTTAGCAATACAGGCGTCGTGAGCGGCTAAGACCACATCATAGAGATCCCGTTGAGTCGAGGAGAACTGACCAGAAACTGGCCAGGTGCGGGTCACATCCGAGGCCCAACCTGTGGCGGCCTCCGCCCCCAAATCCGCCAGCAACAGATCGTTTGGCTCTAAGGAATGGTGATATTGCTCATTGTGCAGCACTTCGCCATGGACGGTGACAATGCTGCTATAGGCGCAGGTCATTCCATGGGACATGATGATACTTTCCATCGCCGCCCGGACTTCTGATTCCCGTGTTGCAATCGGCGTCGCCGCCATGCCTGCTCGGTGCGCTTTGACCGTAATGTCAGCTGCCTTGCGAATTTCTGTCAAGGCTGCTGCATCGTGAACCAGCCGAATTTGAGCAATTGCCTTGGCTAAGGCTAAATCATGTCCTGTCGGCTGGGTGGCGAGAGCGAGGTCTCTGGCCAACAGCTTAGCCTGCTGTTCATAGGTGGCGGCATCCTGAACCGCCAGGGTTGCTGCTCCCTCGGCCTGCTGCTCAAGCGCTGAAAAGGGATAGGCGGCGGCCGCGCCAATTTCAGCGGCGATCGCCTGCCGTGTGGGTGAGGGGCCATGCCAAAGCAAATCGTCTGGCATGGGTTCGTCCATAAACAGAGTGAGTTTACCCCCCTCTAGACGGATTGCCGCATTGGCTAGAGAGACTCCAGCAAAGTAAAGAAAATGGCTACTGGCCCGGAATGGAAACGTATTAGCAGGAAAATTGCGTGAACTTCTATTCCCTGACCAGAGAACCACTGGAAAGTCAACCCGTTCAGCTAAACGCCGCCGTCGCCGTTGCAACGTTTCAGCCAGAGAATTGGATACTGTCAGAGTTTGCATCGCCAATTGCCTTGAGTTTGAGGCGCGTTGCTTTTCAGGGCTATCAACGTCAAGTGGAACAAACAGAATGAAATAGCAGTTCATTCGCCTCTGCGAGAAGGGCAAAGCCTTCAGCTCCTAGCTGACTGCTGATCGCTGAAAGCCAACCAGATTAATATGTCCCATCTTAAATTGATACCCTTTTCCAGTTTAGGTTAAGGTTCTTCATTCAGATGTACCTAGGTCGGGGGTATTTTGCTTGGCAGTTTCTAGTAAATTCATCGCCGTTGCACACTGCCACCAAGTCCACAATTCTCGCTTGCGTTGAACACATCTCAGTGAAGGCAGGGTATAGGGCGCAGAGTGTTGTAGCCAATGCCAGTAAAATCGCTATAACCACGCGCTGTTATTGGATTGTAGGGGCAAAACATTTGGCTGTTAGTCTTCAGACATCTCAGACATTCTCATTAATTCCTCATTAATTCCTCATTAATATTGAAATCTTGGAGCGGGGAAATCTACCGGAGCGAGCCGCTAAAATGGGGATTAATTTGTTAGGACAGCTATACACCTTACACCCGGAGATCTTTGCCCTTCCTAAGCCCCATATTCCGGCAGGGGCGCAAAGCCTTGCGCCCCTGCACCTATCTTCGAACCCCTTTCCCTTTTTCCCTTTCCCGCCTGATCCACTTCCAACACTCGCTATGACCCCGCCAACCCACAAAACCAACAACCGGCAAGTCCGATTGAAAAAGCCGAAACCCTTCAGATGGCCCTCAAAAAAGTCTGTCAAACTATCTCCTCGGATGCTTTCGGTGGGAGCAGTGCTGACGGCCCTACTCCTGTGGTTTTTGGCAACCTACCCGGGAGATTATGACCTAAATCTAATGTCCCTTAACAGTACTAATGACCTTCCAACAGAAGGGAAGAACTTAGTGATAGTGGCGAAAATTGAAGATTTCTATAGCGCTCGTATTTTCGATAGAACTGGAAACAAGGTTATTGACAAAGGGAATGGTGAATTTTCACCTGACGAAATGCTTGTTCTACAACTTGAGGCGGGGCTTAGCCGTCAATCAATTGATAAGCAAACAGAAAGTGAACTCATCAAAAATATTACATCAAGTGTAGGTTATACGCCCCGGGGACTGGTGGACCCACTATTCTTTCCCTCCCCCCATAACGTGTGGGCCGCCTTTGGGGACACCCTGCAAAACGGCTATAAAGGGCTGCCGCTGATTCAGCACATTGGAGCCAGCATGTGGCGGGTGGTGATCGCCTTGGTGATGGCCCTGTCTACTGCTGTTCCGCTAGGGCTGGCTAGCGGCTACTTCAAGCTAGTGCAAGCGATTCTCGATCCATTTATTGAGTTCTACCGCCCCCTGCCTCCTCTGGCCTATTACACCCTACTGGTGATCTGGCTAGGGATTGAGGATGCGTCGAAAATTGCGCTGCTGTTTCTAGCTGGGTTTGCACCTTTATATATTGCTATGGTGTCGGGGGTGCGGCGGGTGCCCCGCGATCGCGTCAACGCCGCCCTTTCCCTAGGGGCCTCCCAGTGGCAGGTGTTCACCCAAATCATCTTTCCCTCTTGCCTGCCAGAATTGTTTACCGGACTGCGCACAGCGCTGGGCTTTATGTACACCACCCTGGTAGCGGCCGAGATGGTAGCGGCTGTATCGGGCATTGGCTGGATGGTGCTCGATGCCAGTAAGTTTCTGCGCAGCGATATTATCTTCGTCGGGATTATAATCATGGGCATCATTGCGATCGCCCTCGATCTTGGCCTGCGCTGGCTGCAAAATCGCTACCTACCCTGGATCGGTCGTGAATAAGAGCGTAAAATGCTATATCCCTGCTATATTCCTAGCAGCTTGGGAGACACCCAATCGAGAAAAACTTTCTTTATAATCGGAGTCTTTAATTGACAATGCTTAAGTTCAAACGCCTACTTCGAAGACAGTTTAACCTCCTGCTCGGCCTCTTAAGCATGGCCCTGGTGGTGATCTTCGCCGCCTGCGCCCAGACCCCTACCCCTGATACCTCTTACAGTGCCGGGGCTATGCCGACTGAATTTCGGATCGGCTATCAGGTCAGCCCCAATGCCGAGTTGCTGACCAAGAGCCTGGGCCTGGTAGAAGAAAAGTATCCTGATGTCACAATTAAGTGGCTGTCCTTTGCCTCTGGCCGGGATGTTAACACCGCCATGGCCTCCGGGGGAATCGATGTCGGTCTGGTTGGTTCGGTGCCCGTTTCTACCGGCATTGCCCAGAATTTGCCCTACCAGGTGTACTTCATCCACAGCGTCATTGGCGATAACGAAGCCTTAGCGGTCACTAAAGCCTCTGGCATTAATAGTATGACTGACTTGCCCGGCAAGACGATCGCTGTGCCCTTTGGATCGACTACCCACTTCAGTTTGCTATCGGCCCTAAAGCAAGAAGAAATCGATCCTAACGATGTGACAATTCTCGACATGCAGCCTGAGGATATGCTGGCGGCCTGGCAACGAGGCGACATCGACGGTGGTTTCGTCTGGTATCCCACCTTGGCCAAAATGATCGAAGCCGATGGCAGCATCCTCATTACCGCTAAGCAACTGGCTGAGGCTGGCGTCATCACCGCCGACCTAGGCGTCGTTAGCAAAGACTTCGCTAACCAATATCCCGACTTTCTGACCGGCTATGTAGCGGCTTTGGATCAAGCTGTACAGTTTTATCGAGATGATCCCAAAGCCGCCTCCGAAGCCCTCTCCTCCGAAATTGGCCTTTCCCCTGAAGAATCCCTGATAATCATGGACAAACTGGTGTGGCTGAATGCAGAAGAGCAGGCTTCTGAGAAATATCTCGGCGTCCCCGACGCCCCCGGCGCCCTCAGTCAGGTGCTCAAGGACTCTGCTGAGTTCATGGTGGATCAGAAGGCTATTTCCACCGCCCCTGGTCTGGCATCCTATAAGACAGCTCTATTTAACCAGGCTGTTGCTGGCGCCAAGCCTTAGTCAGCTAGCTTAGTCAAGACTTATGGTTCATCTGTCTACTTTCAACCCCAACGCCATCGCTAACACTATATAGATCCTGCCTTGATATCCCTCAAAAGCATTGATCTGGTCTATGACGGCGATGGCGGGGCTTCCTTCCAAGCGCTGCAGAATATTGATCTGGACCTCAGCCGCGGCGACTTTGTCTGCGCTATTGGTCCTTCTGGCTGCGGCAAAACCTCTCTGCTGCGAGTCCTAGCCGGTTATGAAACGCCTACCCGAGGCAGCGTCACCGTTGACGGTCATCCCCACACCAAGCCCAATGCCGAGGTTGGCGTTGTGTTTCAGCAGCCCAATCTATTCCCCTGGCTAACCATCGAGAAGAATGTCGATTTTGGTCTTCGTATGAAGGGCATTGGCGCTTATGAACGGCGACAGCGGGTAAACCGCTTTCTCAACATGGTGAGTCTTTTGGAAGCCGCCAAAAAACTGCCCCACCAGCTTTCGGGCGGAATGAAGCAGCGGGCTGCGATCGCCCGCGCTCTGGCTGCTGATCCCAAAATCATCCTGATGGACGAGCCCTTTGGCGCTCTGGACGCCTTTACCCGCGAATCCATGCAGCTTAACTTACACGATATCTGGCGCAAAACCAGCAAGAGCATTTTCTTCATTACCCATGATGTGGAAGAAGCGCTGCTGCTATCTACCCGGATTATTCTCATGTACGCCAACCCAGGCCGGATCGTGGAAGACATCGCCAATCCGTTCTCGGCCAAACTAAAAGACACCTCTCCTTCAGAACTGCGTTTATCAAAAGACTTGATCGAAATGCGGGAATATCTGGTGCGACGGATCAAAGAATCGGGAGTGATTGATCCGCCTTAGTCGACCGTCGAATACGACGGCGGCTATAAAGTACGAGCCTAATGAGCGCTGCTTGATTTTTGACCTGGAGGCGGTGCAACTTTTTGAATTCAGCGAACGTCATTTTTAGCGAGGTAACTTAAACGCCTTGGTTAGAATATGAGAAGGGTAATCCTTCATTACTTAGCCTCAGCTGTCAAGGTAAGCTAATGCACATTTAATTTGCATGAATCTGTGTGCTAAAGCTCCGTCAGACCAAAAATTGGCCTGGAATTTAAATGTCGATTAGCTGATCTGCTCAACCTATTTTTCTAAGCAAGTAAGTCCAAAGTCGCCCTTCGCCTTTTGCTTGGCTTTAATAATTAATTTGCTTTTCCTTAACAAAGGTATCAAACA
>JAKSDM010001620.1 GCA_022360135.1 Pseudanabaenales cyanobacterium
AGATCACCCAATACCCCCTGGTCATCTGCAATGGGACAGGCCAGCATGGTCACATGCCCTCTAACCGGGTTGGGAACGGTTGAACAAAATTGGAAATGCCGACCTTGCAGCAACTGATGATAAATCTCAGGATAATTAGCCATCTGCGACACCCGCCCCTTGAGCGAGAATTCAGAGGTGGTGTACTCATAGCGAACGGTTGAAGTTCCCTGTTCGCGGTCATACAAGGCCGCATTACAGCAGCTCGCCTCCAGTCCCAGCGTCAGTTCTTTCACGGCTGTTTGTAAAATCTGCTCCTGCTCCAAGGAGTCGCGAATTTTGTCTGTAATCCGATTGAGCAACGCAATAAAATCCAGCGATCGCTGCAATTGCCCGGTGCGTTCTTGGACTTGCTGCTCCAGGTCGCTATTAAGCTGTTTAATCAAACACTGGCTTGCCCTTAGCTCCGTTTCTGTCTGCTTACGCTCAGCAATCTCAACGATTAGCATTTCGTTGCTCTCACGAATCGCTGCGGTCCGTTCCTCAACTTTTTTCTCTAAATCGACATAGGTTTGGGTCAATCTAGCCTGATCGGTTGACCGTTCCTTAAGAGCGGCGCACAAAGCCAAGATCGTCACAGCAACCACACTAATGAAGATTTGCAGCAACAATAGTGACTTATGGGGAGAAGCGCCGACAAAGGGACCCAACCCCTGCGCTGTGCCGACAATAGCAATGACGGATATGAGTATAATCAACAGAGTCACACTGCGCTCTCCAAACCGGAAAGCTGCCCAGATTAACAGGGGCGGCAATATATATTGCAGTGGATAGCCATGCCAAAAGGTCAGCCAACTTACGAGCGCCACAAACCCCAGTAAAGGAGCTACTTCGGCAATACGGGTCGTTGAGAACACCTTTAGAGAACAGGCCGCTAAGCCAACATCAAGCGTCAAGTCTCTGCGATTATCGCTGGCCGTTTTACCTGCTACTTTTGCTGGCTTTTGACCCCAAGCAAGGAGCAGGGGGGTAAAGATGAAAATACTAACGGTGGTGGACAACCACCAAGTCCACCAAGCTGAGCCATAAGTGTTCCAGGGGGTGAGGCCGCTTAGACTCAAAGTAGTGACGCCAAGCAGGGCGGGAAAGAGTTGACCAATCCCCGCCAGCACGACGAATTTAGCGACATTTTCGACTCGATTTAGGATGACTTCTTGCCTCACACAAGAGTTGAGCAGGATGGCTCCGAGGAGAGGCTCTAGAGTACTGGCGACAGCGATGCTGGCGGCGATCGCCATAGCCATCAGTAGGGACACGGGCGGCGTCATAGATAGCAGGTTGATCATGGCTGAGAGCAAGGCGCCCAGAAAGATCCCTGGCCAAACCTGATAGCCTGCCAATAAAACAACTCCCAACGCAATTCCAGTCGGTGGCCACACTGCTGTCACATCCCCAGGCAAAGAAGCAAACAAGAGGCTTAACTGAGCTGCACAGAAGTAAGTGACAGCTATCATGACAATGGCCGGGAGGGTTGTCCAATTTGGGGTCAATCGGGCTTGCATACACTTATCTCAGCCTGCAAGAAGGACAAACATGAAGCGTCGCCTAAATGACTATTAATCAACTTAATATAGCGGCTTGCTTTATTTGTACAGCGTGCAGCGCTTGAACAATTGGCTGCGCCAAAATCGTTAGAGGCTTCCACCTGATATAGACTCAGACAAAATCCATCGGCAACCTAGGCGAGCAAATTGATAAATATATTATTTTTTCATAAATGAATAATTCACTCAAAATTTTCAACACCCAGAGAATACTTAGGTAAAGACGTAAAAACAGTCATAAAATTAATCGGGTTTTGCCTTCAGATTTTGTGGCTAAAGATTAAGTTGTATGTCCCTAAACGACATCAATGTGCTGATTAATGGCTGACGCCAAGCTGATTGGTGATGAGATTGCAATTCAATTCAGTTTTTTTGTATTTCAGATGATAGGGGGGTATCTTTAGTAACCAGAAGGATGACTGAATCACGGAGGCCACATATTCGTCAGATAATCATACTGCTCTCTGCTAAACTCCCAAATGCTAACGATCATTTCAGCCGCCATTCTCTGAATCTGACAAATTGATCCGCAATACCTTCAAAAAAAGGCTTCACTCTATTTTCTCTTTGCCAATGCCACTGCGCCGCCTTGTAAAATCACTTTCCCTTTGGCAGTTTTGGCGTTTCCTGTGTCATATCAACCTGGTTACGGTCAGAGAAGTTGTGGTCTGTACGTTTGAACAGCGGCTCCCTAGCTTGGCCTCGGAGATGGCCTACTACGCCATATTAGGCTTATTTCCAGGGATTCTGGCTAGCCTCACCGCCATTAGCTTGGTTGGCTGGCTGCAAAATACATTTAACAAGATGGCGATACGGCTGAGTGAACTAGCCCCCGAACAGGTAAATTCCTTGGTCGAAGAATTTGTCAAGGTGATTAACAGCAATAACCCTCAGTTATTCTCCATTAGCTTTCTGGTTGCCTTATGGGCCTCCTCTGGGGCGATCAGCGCCGCTATGCGGGCGCTGGATCACATCCATCAGATCCCGGCCAAGCAAGCTCGTCCCTTTTGGAAAGCCAAACTCGTTTCTCTAGGACTGACGCTGGGCGCTATTCTGCTGCTAGTGATTGCGTCTTACCTAATCTTCGTTAGCGATTTAGTGATCCGTAACGTGGCTAGTCAAAGTGGAGCAGCCGTGGAAACCTGGGTTCTTTATGCATGGCGATTATCTAGCTGGCCACTGGCCCTAGGAATTGTATCCGCCGCCTTTGCATTCATCTATCGCTTTGGACCCAGTCGCTGGACACCCGGTAAGCCGCTATTGCAGGGAGCTGTGTTAGCAGCCCTTTCCTGGGCCATCATCTCCGCCTCATTCCGCTTCTATGTCAGTCATAATTTTGGCGCCTATAACCGCATCTACGGTGCGATTGGGGCCGTTATTGTGATGCTGCTCTGGCTATACCTCACCTCGTTAGTGATGCTGATTGGCGACCTGCTGAACGTAACCGTCGGCAAAGCTATGGTGAAAAGCAGATGTCAACAGGACGAGATCGCAAGTACACGGAATCGCTAGATATGCAAGATGCAGAAATCATTGTCATTGGCAGCGGCATTGGCGGCCTGACGGCGGGGGCGTTATTGGCTCGATATGGACGTCAGGTGATTATATGCGAAAGCCATACCATTGCCGGCGGGGCGGCCCATAGTTTTTCTCGCCAGGGGTTTCAATTCGACTCGGGGCCTTCATTCTACTGTGGTCTGGGCGACCCAAAGTCTTTGAATCCACTACGCCAGGTGTTGGCGGTGTTGGGGGAGGCGGCGCCTGCGATCGCCTACGATCCCTTGGGCCACTACCACTTTCCCGAAGGCGCATTCCCGGTCTACAGCAATGGGGAACGCTATCGCCAAGCGGTGGCCGAGATCACCCCCCAAGGCGCTAAAGAATTAGCCGCCTTGGAGCAGCGCTTACTGCCTCTTTACAATGCCCTCAAGGAAATTCCCACTCTGGCGTTGCGGGCTGACCTGTCTCTGCTGCCGGTTCTCTTCAGGCGCTATCCCTGGCCCTTACTAAAACTCATCCCCCAACTCAGGACGATTCAAAGCTCAGTGGGCGATATCGTTGATCAAACGATTCGAGATCCTTGGGTGAAGCGGCTGATTGATCTGGAATGCTTTTTACTTTCGGGGCTCAAGGCCCACGAAACGATAGCGCCTGAAGTCGCCTTTATGTTCGGAGAACGTTCTCAATCCGTAGTTGACTATCCCATTGGGGGCGGCGGCGCCATTGTGGACGCCCTGGTGCGCGGCCTTCAACGGTGGGGAGGAGAATTGCGCCTAGGAACCCATGTCCAACAAATATTGGTGGCCAGAAATCGGGCCATTGGGGTGAGGTTAAGAAACGGAGAGACACTACGGGCTCCTGTGGTAATCTCCAATGCCTCCATTTGGGACACTTATAGCCAACTGCTAGGCCCGCAAGATTTACCCGCCGCCTACCGCCAAACTGCCCTGAAAACCCCTGCAGTCGACAGTTTCATGCATCTACATCTGGGCATTCGAGCGGAGGGGTTAAGCGATCTAACGATTCATCATGTGGTTATTCATGACGCCAAACAGGATATCTCTACGCCAGGCAATACCTGCATGATTTCCATCCCAACTGTGCTAGATCCTCAGTTGGCTCCACCTGAACACCATCTCATCCATGCCTACACTCTAGAGCCTTGGGCCGATTGGCGACGAGACCAGACCTATGAATTTCGGAAACAAAAACGGGCATACCCACTCTTTCGAGCGCTGGAGAAGATTATTCCAGATCTGCGATCGCGGATCAGGCTGGAACTGATCGGATCGCCGCTGACCCATCAGCACTTCTTAAGACGCTATCAAGGCGCTTATGGTCCGGCGATCGCCGCAGGCCAGGGGCTATTCCCCAATTGTCACACCCCAATTTCAGGATTATATCGCGTCGGTGACAGTACTCTACCTGGGATTGGCGTTCCCGCTGTAGCCGCCTCTGGCATTCTTTGCGCCAACACATTGGTCTCCCCTCGGCAAACTAGGGAATTACTGACGACGTTGGCCAAGGGGACACCTTAGTCTTTCTGAATCTGAGCTAAGTAGCGATTGTTACCCAGACAATCAATGGCATCATTACTTTTGTTGACCAGACGCCGTAATCTGGCTAACGTTAAGTTCTCAGGCCCCTGCTCCGAGGCTGCCTTAAAACAGACAGTAGAAGAGGTCTCAGGCAGCCAAAAAGCTGGAGAATGTAAGGGCAAGCCATGCAGCGTGAATCGATCACTAAAGACAAACTGAGTCAAATCCAACTGGTTATTGGCCAGGATCTCTTCGGAAACAGAAGCAAGATACATACTGCTAGACGCCTGCAGCGAACCCAGAGGGGGTTGACTGGGTTGACTGGAGGCGGTAGAACCAGACGGGCTTGGGTTGGGGACAGCCTTGGGCGCCTCAACCATGGGATTTGGAGATATTGGAGGGGGGACAGCGGCGGTAGAGGAAGCGATCAAAAGGTCAGACGTCGCTTCCGATTGTCTTCCAACCAGGAGATCTGGCTTGGCGGACTGATCGGCGACAGGGGATGAGGAAGAACGAATTAATCGGGGTGAATTATCAGAGAAGAGAACGACTTCATCCAACTTCAAATCTGGGTTAGTCAACTCTGAGTGAAGCTGAAAGGAGTCAGAAAATTTGGGCGAACTGGGTTCTACCTCAGGACCCGCTGAAGCCTGTAGTGATGAGATCAGCTGTGGAGAAGAATCAGCAATAGACTGAGCGGATGGCTGGGCAGCGGTTTGAGCAGGCGCAGGAGATTGGGACGCCGTCGATGGCAGGAGTGATAGGCTCGCCAGAGGTTGAGCCTGACGGGTCAAGGGCGCCGATGGACTTGTAGGGGAACTCGACGGCTGACCATTGAGATTGG
The DNA here is from genome assembly GCA_022360135.1 of Pseudanabaenales cyanobacterium. Taxonomy (GTDB): domain Bacteria; phylum Cyanobacteriota; class Cyanobacteriia; order Phormidesmidales; family Phormidesmidaceae; genus JAKSDM01. The sequence goes on from JAKSDM010001620.1 coordinate 5,466, forward strand.
CTAAAACCTGAGTTCTAATCTGGGAGAGTCGCTCCGATCGGATGGGGACTGGGGCTGATCGATAGGAAGTAGACCCTATCTGATGATTTGGGGATAGAGAAGGGCGTAATCCCCGCCAAGCAAAATCCCGCTGTTGATCAGGGGAGGATTTGGGGGATAAGTATTCTGCTCCCAGCGCTTCTGGTTGAGTAATTGTGGAGCTCGCCTCTGGCGCTTCTTCACCTTGTTCTGAAAAATCAGCCTCTGGATTTTGGTCGGGCGGATCAAACGTCCAGTTAGTGCCAAGAGGTTCATTCCGACTGCAGGCAGTGAGCGTCGCCAAGGTGCAAACTGTAATTGCTGAAACACGCTTCATAGGAAACTGATGAGAGGTTGACGGAACAAGTCATAAAGATTCTGATTACCGATACAAGGCTTTTCAGCCGCATCCGCGCAAACCCTGAGTGGAAAGTATAAAGATTTTATGAGAAATTCAAAAACTGTGGGGAAATGTAGAATCATGTCATGAACTTGATTTTCCTTATTTCCATTTGAAATTTCTCCAACCGCCGCCACAATTTGGCTGACCGCCTAATCTTCACCTGTACTTAATATTGACGACGTTATTTCTTTTTAGTTTCAAGGGAGAACTGAACAGATCTCAACACCGCCTTTTTGTGAGTGATTGCCCCCTTGATTGTTGGCCGATTAGGTAAGCAGTTCTCGTCGCTGGGATGGCGGAACACGTCAGTCATCGTGCTTGCAGACGCGTCGCCGCCCTCAGCAGCGTCTGGAGGCGGCTTATTCAGGGGGAGCTGCAGCTAGGAATTGGCGTTTATAGGCCAAAGCACATTTGGAGTCAATTCCAGGCTGCTGAGAGAGTCTACCTGAGGACAATAATGAGTCTCTGATGAAGCAGATTCCACAACCAGCCACTTGCCCGTCTCAGGATCACGGTAGGTATGAAAAGGGTTGGGACGTAATGGTCGGCTAGACGGTTTCGCCATTCCAGCAAAATCCTTTGGATGATTACACTGAATGGAAGATGCATCACCTGAGGTCCGAAGCCGAATTATTCAAGCTTCTTTACAATTGTTCCACAATTTTGCAATTTTTCTGGTGCATTACACAAGTCCAATAATGTGCAAACATCATGGTTATTATGCAGGGATGAAATATCTTTCAGGGTATCCACTTAAGCCAAAATGGTCTGGTTGGGCAAGAATTGATTGGTCATGGGTCATTGGTCTAGATCGGGAAACAAGGGAGCAAGTTCTCGGTTATACTTCGCCAAATAGTCTTGGAATGATGTTCCCCCTGTGCCAACATCAGCCCCAACGATTTTGAGCTGTTGGATAGCCAGTCCTAAGTGGACTCGATGGAAGTGGGATTGTCGCTGATCGTAAGTTTTCATTTGCTGGAGCAGGGGAGCGGCTTGAGGATGGTCGAGCAAAGCGGTGATCTGATCCTGACGGCTGGCGCCAGACGCCCGATTCACCAACACCTCGTAGTAAGCAGTCAGACTATGG
>JAKSDM010000040.1 GCA_022360135.1 Pseudanabaenales cyanobacterium
AGCGGCAAGAAAAAGCTGCAGGGGTTCTTTGTCGGGCAGGTGATGAAGCAGACCAATGGACAAGCTGATCCTAAACTTACTAACCAACTCCTGGGCAAAAAACTCAATCAGCCAACCTAATTGGCTTAACCTATAGCGATTCTCGCTGGTGTGGAGTATATCGTGGAATATGTCCAAGTGAAGGCAAGGTGTAGGGTGGAATGGCACTGAAATAAGCGTTTATAAATCGCTAAAAGCCCTGATATTCCGTAGGGTGGACATTGCCCACATGGCTTATTTCAGTGCCATTCGGTGTAGGGTGCAGTCAATCCTAAGTTCGGCAGAACCTGAAATTTTCTTGAAAGTGTTGAAGTTTTTGTTAAAAAAATAACAAAGGGGGTTACACCCCTCACCCCATTTGTGCAATAATCTGCTATGTAGATGCACCCTGATGGTAGGGAGAGCTGATTGCGGCTCTCCTTTTTTTTGCCGAAAAATAGAGATTCGCTATTACCCTTCTAACCCATTCTTCTATTCCCCTCTGCGTCTGATTGGTATAATCCGCAGTCAAGGCCCAAGGAGAGATATCATGGCAGACTGGCAGGAAGTTGCGGGCGGGGTGACTGCCCCAAAAGGGTTTAAGGCGGCAGGTGTGGCGGCAGGACTCAAGCCATCTGGGGCGCCCGATTTGGCGTTAATTTTTTCTGAGGGGGAATCGATCGCAGCCGGTGTTTTTACCACGAATCAAGTGCGAGCCGCCTGTGTCGATTACTGCCGCCAGCAGTTGGAAGATAAGGCCGTCGCCCGCGTCATTCTCTGTAATGCAGGGCAAGCTAATGCGGCCACAGGGGCTCAGGGTTGGGCGGATACTGTGGAAAGTGCAGCCTGTTTGGCTCAGGCTCTCAAGATTTCGCCAGACTTGGTGCTAGTCGCTTCAACTGGGGTAATTGGTCAACCGATCCCAATGGATCGGCTGAAAGCAGGTATTCCAAAATTAGTTGCAGCGGCGTCCCGACAAGGTTCAGAGGCGGCGGCTCAAGCTATCATCACCACTGATTTAGTGACTAAATCGATTGCGCTGGAAGCTCAATTAGGCGATCGCCCCGTACGGATTGGGGGCATTGCTAAGGGCTCTGGCATGATTCATCCT
>JAKSDM010001837.1 GCA_022360135.1 Pseudanabaenales cyanobacterium
CACGGGCCAGGACATTGTGGGCGGATGGAAGCCATAATCAATCAGTCGTTTAGCGACATCATCAACTGTAATGCCGGCGGTTTTTTTGAACTGGCGCAGATCGACGATGCATTCGTGAGCAACCCGGCCCTGCTCGCCTTTGTACAGGATGGGATAATGGCCCTGCAACCGTTGAGCAAGATAGTTGGCGTTGAGAATTGCCGCCTCAGTAGCCTGCTTTAAACCTATCCGACCCATCATGGCGATGTACATCCAGGAGATCGGCAGGATGCTAGCGCTGCCCCAAGGGGCGGACGACACGGCGCCAATACTCTGCTCACCCCCAACATCCGGTGTCAGCGAGTGTCCCGGCAAGAATGGCGCTAGATGGCCTTTGACGCCGATCGGGCCGACGCCGGGTCCCCCACCGCCGTGGGGAATGCAGAAAGTCTTGTGCAAATTCAGGTGGCATACGTCCGCGCCAAAATCCCCTGGCCGACACAGTCCTACCTGAGCATTCATGTTAGCCCCGTCCATATAAACCTGTCCACCGTTGGCGTGGACGATGTCGCAAATTTCCTCAATAGCGGCTTCAAAAACCCCGTGGGTGGAAGGGTAAGTCACCATCAGGGCGGCCAGGGCGGCCTGATGCTTTTCGGCTTTAGCGCGGAGGTTGTCTACGTCGATATTGCCTTCGCTGTCACAGGCGATCGCCACCACCTTCATGCCAGCCATCACCGCACTGGCTGGGTTGGTGCCATGGGCGGATTGGGGAATCAGACAGATATTGCGGTGGCCCTCACCCCTGTGTTGATGGTACTGCCGAATCGCCAACAGTCCAGCGTATTCCCCCTGTGACCCAGCGTTAGGTTGCAGAGAAATACCGGCGAATCCGGTAATCTCAGCTAACCACTGTTCAAGCTGCTGAAATAGTGTCTGATAACCATGGGTTTGCGTCAGTGGAGCAAAGGGATGAATTTGTCCGAATTCTGGCCAGGTAATGGGTATCATCTCCGCCGTCGCATTCAGTTTCATGGTGCAAGAGCCCAGGGGAATCATCGCCGTCGTTAGAGACAAGTCGCGATTCTGAAGGCGGTGGAGGTATCGCAACAATTCGGTTTCGGAATGGTAGCGGTTGAAGACGGGGTGAGTCAGGTAGGGGGTGGAGCGAAAATTTTGGATTTTGGATTTTGGATTTTGGATGAGGAATTTAGGATTGGGGACTGGAGCGTGGCAATCTGGGGCGAAGATGTCTAAAAGATCCTGGATATCTTGGAGGGTGGTGGTTTCGTCGAGGGAAAGGCCGAGGGTGGCGGCGTCGATGAGGCGCAGGTTAATGTGGCGGGCGGCGGCTCTCTCCAGAATTGACTGGGCTTGATCGCCCACCTCTACTCGCAGGGTGTCGAAGTAGGGCTCGGAGCCGAGGGGGTATCCTAGTTTCTCCAGGCCAGTGGCCAGGGCGGAGGTGAGGATATGAATGCGGCTGGCGATCCGCTTGAGTCCGGCTGGCCCATGGTAAACCGCATACATACTGGCGATCACCGCCAACAGAACCTGGGCGGTGCAAATATTGCTGGTGGCGGAGTCGCGGCGGATGTGCTGCTCCCGAGTTTGGAGAGCCAGTCTCAGGGCGGGTTTACCGTGGGTGTCTTGAGAAACGCCAACTAGCCGTCCGGGTAACTTGCGGGCATAGGCGGTTTTAGTGGCGTAGTAGGCGGCATGAGGGCCGCCATAGCCTAGGGGAACGCCAAAACGTTGGGTATTGCCGACGGCGATATCGGCGCCGAATTCCCCCGGGGGAGGAAGGAGGGTCAAACTCAGCAGGTCAGCGGCCACGATCGCCAGGGCGCCGACTGCGTGGGCCTGATTGACAAATTCCTTATAGTCGTAAATCGCCCCATCGCTGGCGGGATATTGCAATAACACTCCAAACACGGGTTGACTAAAATCAAAGGTGCGATGATCGCTCACAATCACCTGGACGCCCAAGGGTAAGGCCCGCGTTTTCACAACTTCAATGGTTTGGGGATGACAGGCGGCAGATACCCAAAAGGTCTTTATCTCTTTTTTTGGGCGTAGGTTGTAGCACATGCTCATGGCTTCCGCCGCTGCAGTGCCTTCATCCAACAGAGAGGCGTTGGCAATTTCCAGCCCCGTTAGGTCGGTTACC
>JAKSDM010001211.1 GCA_022360135.1 Pseudanabaenales cyanobacterium
ATACCCGGTAGCCGATATTGGCAGTGGGTCAGTATTTACACGCGCCTCAGCGAGGAGCGGATTATTTTTCTCAATCAACCCATTACTGATGGACTCGCTAACGCCTTAATCTCGGCAATGTTGTATTTAGATTCTCAGGATCAAACGAAGCCGATCTCGCTTTACATCAATTCTCTGGGGGATCCGGTGCTAGCAGGCGCGGCCTCCGAAATGGCGGGCATGGCCTCTGTAACCGCAGGTCTAGCCATTTATGACACCATTCAGCATGTTAAGTCAGAGGTATTGACCATTTGCTTAGGGCAAGCGGTCGGGATGGCGGCGTTACTGTTGTCAGCAGGGTCCAAAGGCAAACGGATTAGTCTGCCCAATGCTACGATTGTGCTGACCCATCCTCGCTCAGCTAATCAAGGGCAGGCAACCGATATTCAAGTGAATGCCTCAGAAGTTCTAGAGAAGCAGGCCCTAATTCTGAACATTCTGGCCAGCAACACCGGTCAGTCAGTTGAAAAACTGTCTAAAGATACTCAGCGCACGTTTTATTTGACCCCTCAGGACGCTCAGGAATACGGTTTGATTGATCGAGTCCTGGCGAGTCCCACTGCGGCTGTGGACCCTCCCCCTGCATTGACTCATTCCTGAGGGCTGAATTGTAGCGATTCTCGCTTGGGTGGAATACAGTCGGTTAAGGCAAAGTGTAGGGTATAGAGTATAGTCCAGGCAAATGAAAACCGCTGTATCTCACGCTTGCGTTCCGACTATTTCGTTCCGACTATTTCGTTCCTAATGGTTTGAAGACTTATGCCTATCGGTACCCCCAGTGTCCCATACCGACTCCCTGGTAGTTCCTACGAACAATGGATCAGCATCTATGAGCGTTTGTTTCGAGAACGTATCATCTTCTTAACCGAAGAAGTTACAGACGGCATCGCGAATGCGATTGTCGCTTACATGCTGTATCTGGATTCAGACGATCAAACCAAACCGATTTATCTGTATATCAATTCTCCCGGCGGTTCTGTAACAGCTGGCATGGCCATTTATGACACCATGCAATATATCAAGTCGGAAGTTGTCACGATTTGTGTCGGGTTAGCCGCCTCAATGGGTTCTTTTCTGCTGACAGCTGGCAGCCGAGGGAAACGGCTAGCGCTACCCCATGCCCGAATTATGATCCACCAACCCTTAGCTGGGGTGGGTCGGCGTCAAGCCACTGATATTGAAATTGAAGCCAAACAAATTTTGCAGGTGAGGCGCAAGTTGAATGATTTGCTGGCTCAGCATACGGGGAAATCCATTGAGCAGATCGAAAAAGACACCGATCGCGACTATTTCATGTCTGCCGAAGAAGCGGTTGCATATGGCCTAATCGACCGTGTCATCGAGGAGCGGCCAGCTTAGCCGAACCCAATACTGCTGGCGAAATCTCAAAACTTTCAATTATTTTTAGCCAAAATGTTCCAGGGAATGGCAGAATTCAGAGCAATTCTGCCTTTGTTTATGTTGGCATGAGTCTCGCAGACTACTACCGAGTCTTGGGTTTAAGAACGGGCGCCTCGTTTTCTGATATCAAGGCATCCTATCGTCGTTTGGCTCGTCGGTGGCATCCAGATATCAACCCCAGTGATCAGCAAGCCAAAGATAAGTTTATCCGTATCACCGAGGCATACCAGGAATTAATCAAGGTTGTCCCCCCAGAGGCCGTGGACGCCACACCGGCAGCTTCAGAAACGAAAACACAAGCAGCTTCTACCGCCTCTGGCCCCTCCGGGAATCAACCAGCCCAGTCTGCAGAGCCTCGGAAACCGCCGCAGGTGCAAGTTAATCCAGACCTATCGACTCGGGACCAACAACTTAAAGAACAGTTCTACGGGCAATTGCAGGAATTGTTGAGAACGCAAAAATTTCCTCGTGCGATCGCCCTAGTGGAAGGACTGGCGCAGCGAATGCCCCAAGACTCTGAAGTCCGTCAGTGGCAAGCGATTACCTATCAGCGTTGGGGACGCCATCTAATTCGCCAAAACCAGGTTGATAAAGCCAAACTATACCTCAAGAAAGCCCTTCGCACCGATCCCCATAACAAATCTCTCCAGCTTGAGATTGAGCATGACTTACAAAACTTAGAACAGAGGCCTTGACGTATTGAAGAGGGGAGAAAGCAGGGAAGGCGAGGTGGCAGGAGGGCGTGAAGAAACGGTAATGCCTATCCAACAAAGCCCGATTAGCACGAGGAAACTGCCTAAGAGTTAGAACATTCCTTGATAAATCGACTCCCTAATAATTACCGAGAAGGAACAACGCCCATTGAACTGGCAATAGTTTCCCGTCTCTCAGGAGCAATTTACTTATGGAAATTATGATATGAGAACGGAGCTATTAGAGGAGAATATAGTTATGAACAGCACCTTAGAGCTGCCTTCAGAACTAGAATAGGAACTCGCTAACGAGGCTTCTCAACTTAAGTTGCCTCTTTCAGAGTATATTCTATGTGTCCTCTCCTTTCACCCTTTCCTCCAAAATCCCCCTAAAACGGGGGTAGAACTCGTTACCTACTGGGAAAGCATTAGGGTGGTTGGTTCCCGTCCTGATATTACTGACAGTCAGGAACATGCACGCAGGTTGTGCGACCAAGCAGAAAATCGGGAAAGGTTATCAGTGAGAGTTCAGTGTTATCTGCCGCCGCACAACCGCGACGTTATAAGGCGTTGAGCAATCTACCAATATGAACAGACCTGGATGGGATGGGCGACGACGGAATCGCAATATTGGCGCCAGTAAATCTGGCCATGGCCAAAATAATCGTTTAACAATTCCTCAATCGTGGGCGGATGGTCGACTATTTCACGAAAAGCTAAGTAACCTAGTCAGCCTAGAGCTTCAGATCAACAAGAAT
>JAKSDM010001525.1 GCA_022360135.1 Pseudanabaenales cyanobacterium
CTCTGCATCCACAGTCTTTTCTGAATCATGCTAGGAAAAAGCAAAGCCCTCAAACGTGAAGCGACATAAAGTATCTGGCGGATAGTGAGATAGGTCTTTAAGGAAGAGAGTCCTTCCCGCCGTACCTTCCGGCTGTAGAAGAGCACTCCCCTGAGAAAAGCATAGACGCGTCGGCCGCGATACTCTGGTTGAATTCCACCAAAATCTAATCTCATATTATGGGGATTATAGTTATTGCGATTGAGGGAATTGAGCTGAGTCAAGCCTACTTGTTTAGCAAACTGCTCGTAGGTCATCCCGGCTCTGGTTTGAGGGCTAGTGTCGGCATAAATCCATTCCCATACCGCCCAATCCTGTCCCGCAAATAGGAATTTAGGCAGATCCTTAGTCACTCCATGCGCTTGTAAATAAATCCCAACGGGAATTTCCGCCCAAGGCCCATGTTGCCAGACAAAATCAGGATCTAAGAATGCCTTAAAGGCTAGATCGCTCCCACCATTCACTCTCACTCGAGCAACCCTACCCACCATACCAGCGCCTGCAATTTCAACCTCTATCTTGATCGCTCTTTTAGCCGCTTTTCTAGTTAGCCTAAAATGCTTATATCGTCTCACCACTATTGGTTTCTGAGTCTGGTCATTAGTCTGTATTGAAGCTTTTTGCAGATAAAATACTGCTTTATAGCCGACCTGAGTAGTCTGCCTCACATATTGAGCCAAGCGGTCAAAAAACAGTTGCAATGTGCAAATCTCAATGCTCTGATTGAGCCCCAAAACATTAGACTCAGGCGACAAAAAATAGAGTCGTTTGAGTTTCTCAGATTGTCGAACGTCCTGACAAAGACGATAGAACCTATCGGGCAAGATAAGTTGTCTCTGGGCTTGAAGGACAAGTGAAGCTGTCGGTGAATCCAAGCTACAATAGTCGCTTTTCATGGTCTTCACGAGGCAGGGGTTAGGGATTAGCGTACGAATAAAGTCCCAGTGGAGGACGGGGATGGAGGATGAGTGGATAGGATGTGATTTAGTTGCAGCTCCTTTAGAAGTCAGAAGGCGGAAGTTAGGTGATTTCTGAAAATCAATATACCAAGATGCGATCGCTCCCTCTTGGAAGCCACCGTGACCACACAAGTCTTCCAGTCCTATCCCCCATAGGGTTTGATCCCCCCTGCCCCCCCTACTCCCCAAGAAGGCAGAGCCTACAAAGGGGGGGGCGGATTCAAAGTCCCACTTTTTCAGATACTGCTGGCGAATTATTTGTTCACATTTCCTGGTTCCCAGGCTCTGCCCGTGGAACAGCCAACCGTCATCCCATTAAGATAACCGTATCAATCACATGAATCACACCGTTGTCGGCTTCAATATCAGCCGCAATGACTGTTGCATTTTTGACTTCAAAGCTGTCTGAGGCATCGACTGGAATCGGCGCCCCCTCAACCGAGGTTAAGGAATCAACCGTTGCCATATCCGCCTGCATGAGTTTCCCAGAGACCACATGGTAGGTTAGGATGCGAGCCAGCTGAGGGGGGTTTTGCACGAGTGTTTGCACCGTCCCTGGCGGCAGTTTGGCAAAAGCGTCATCGGTCGGCGCAAACACGGTAAAGGGACCGGGGCCTTGCAAAGTGTCGACCAGTCCAGCCGCTTGCACCGCTGTGACCAGAGTTTTGAAGGCGTCGTTACTAACCGCAATGTCAATGATATTAGGCATAGATCGCTCTCAATAGGTCACTCTCAATTAGGTTGCTCTCAGCAAATTATTCTCAGAAGTCGGGCATCAATTGATTTTCAACCCCATCGCATCCCCTCTGTTCCCTGTCCCTTGGCCTCTAGGGGATTTTGGATTTTGGATTTTGGATTTTGGATTTTTGGATTTTGGATTTTGGATTTTGGATTTTGGATTTTGGATTGGGTCATCAGGAATGGCCTGCCTCCCTATCCC
>JAKSDM010001549.1 GCA_022360135.1 Pseudanabaenales cyanobacterium
AGTTTCTTGAGGATTCTGATCAATATAATCTGATATAAAGCTCATGTTGGTAGAACACACAAAAGGTATTTTTCATCTCCACCTTATAACAGAATTTCTATTTTGGAGATGTCTATTCAGGTTGAGAGAGATCTAAGCAGCCTTGGAACCAAACAGATTGACCAAATTGGTGGTTTTTATGTTGTTTTGGATTGCTTTATTGCCTCGGTTAGGCTTTCATGCTGTTTGATGTTTTCACGTTTGAAATCTTCAGTTTAGATGGAGAGGTGAAAATTATTACCTGGCTGCGTAGACACCATCTATATTGGTTGTCTTACCTTGGTAAATGCATAGTAGTTAGTGACATGATCGACTGATTGCTGCTTGTCTAAGCTAATCGGTTTGGTGTTCACAGATCAATTGTTGACCTGCCAAGGTTTCAACAAATGCATGATGCAACTTGAATGCACATCTGGTTAGTCAATAACTAATCAGATGAACGATGCGATCTCACACATAATTGCTCAAGCCGGGTTATACGCCCAAACCGAGAGTTGGCTTGCTGTATGCTTCTGGCTACTATTCGATAATCGGCAATCTCAGGTAAGAAGCCGCGTTCTGAGTATGGTGCACGGTTTGAGTCGCCACAACTGGCTCTCGTTCCGTCGGAATATTCGCACCCGTATTCGGATTCCGATCAAACCGAGGATAGCTACTACTCGAAACCTCCAACCGTAGCTGATGCCCTCGGAAAAATACTTGACTTGTCGGCCATAGATCAAGCGTGATCTCTGTCGGTTCTGAAGCCGTCCTCAAATCTTCGCTTGTCCCTTGTCTAACTGGCTCTTGGGCATAGCGACGGCGCAAAATTCCCTCGGAAACATTGTAAGCATGGCCATCTGGATAAACATCCACGAGCTTCGCCGTAAAATCCGTATGGGGCGCTGTGGTCGAAACCTGAAGCGTCAATTGCACCGGTCCCGTCACCTCCAGGTCTTCCGCCAATGGGGGCGTGCTATAAACCAACACATCTTCCCGCGCCTCAATGGCGTTCTGAGCTTGAATCCCCGCATTTGGCCCCAACATGCTCCCTCCTGCGCTTGGCGCTGGGTTGTTAGGATTGTAGACGAAGCGATCGCCCGCCTCATCCCCGACAGGAGGCTCTAAGCTCAAGATCCCGTCGCCATTCAGTGTGTTAGCCTGTCCCTGACTGTGCAAATAGTAGGGAGTATACCGAGTCCTGGCCAGCGGCCATTCGGTCTCATTCCGCCAGCGATTTAGACCCATTACATAGATCCGCACTGGAGTGGGATAGGCCGCATCAGCCTGTCCTTTGAGCTGTTGATCAAACCACGGGATGCTAGGTCCAATGCTTTCTAAGCGATAATTTTTGGGCTGGCCGCCGTCCGGAAACGTCACCGTATTGGCATGGGTCCAAGGGCCAATCACCAGTCGGGTGGCCGCCGCCACCTCCGGATTTGCCTCTGTGCGAATGCGCTGAAAATCCGCCAGCTGAGTGGGCAAAAAGGGATCGTACCAGCCTGCCATCAGCAACGCTGGCGCCTTTAAATCCCGCGTGCGGCCCTCTCCATCCACCGCTTTCCAGTAAGCATCGGGCTCGGTATGACTGGCCCAGGTATCAAAAAAGGGGATGTTTTGCACTGCCCGGTCGTCAGCCTCCAGTAAGGGCCAGCCGATATAGCCGCGTTGGAGGTCGCTGGGAGGCAGGGGGATATCCTGTTTCCCGTAGCTGAGGGTGGCCCAATACAGAGCGCTTTCCAACGAAAAAGCGCCGCCTGGATAAAACATTCGGTAGAAGTCAGTGCTACAAATTTGCACAATTAGAGCTGACAGTCCTGGATCCACTTGATCCGCCAGCACCCACTGGGTATAGCCAAAGTAAGAACCGCCCCACATGCCAAGGCGACCGTTGTACCACGGTTGCTGAGCAATCCACTGCAAGGTGGCCAGACCGTCTTGGGTTTCATTCAAAAACGGCGGATCGTAGCTGCCGCCCGACTCATACCGCCCTCGGGTAGCCTGAATCACGGTGGTGTAACCGCGACTGGCCCAGAGATGGCCAACGGTGCGGGCGAAGAGGATATGTTTGAACTTTTTGGAGTAAGGAAGCCGCACCAAAATAGTTGGAGTGGGCTCGGTGATGCGGGGATGGTAAACATCCGCTGCTAAAACCACGCCATCTGGAGCGGTGACGGTGACTCGGCGCTCTAGCCGCACCCCGTAGCTGGCCGAACCATATTCCAACTGGTGGGCAAGCCAACTAGCTGCGATCGCACTTCCCCGCGCCATAGTCAACAGGGCTAAGCACGTCACCCCAGCCAGCAACCATAGCCCAACTCGTTTGCGCCCTAAGAAAACTGCAGCTAAATCATATCTCATCCCCCATCCCCCCAAGATTTTGGATTTTGGATTTTGGATTTTGGATTTTAGCTTCCCCGTCTCCCCCATCTCCCCCTGCCCCCTTGCTCCCCCATCTCCCCCATTCATTCCCTGTCGGGACTTTATGTTTACCCTAATCCCCAATTTCCAAATCATGACCGCCTCCGAACGCCATGCCCCCACCCCCAAAGCCAGCAGTATGCGGCTAAAACCCAGTGAAACAGAATAGGAATCGTCCCTTCCCCGAGCCATCGACGGTCAGGATAGACTGTCATGGTCACCCCATAGCGGATCGCCATCGTGATTGCATAAACCAGACTAAAGCCCTGTAACCCCTTGCCCAATCCTGGCTTAGGCCGTTGAAAAAAGCCAGTGCGCCGCTGCCAATCGCGGTTGATTTTGACCTGGAGCGCCAAAATGAGAATCTGGGTGGGTAAGAGCAAGGGGTAGGGCAAGAGGCCCGAGTACCAATGGGGCATCGGCGGCAAAAACGGCGGCTGAAAGAGGACCACTAAGACTTGGCCCAGCACCCGCAAACAAAACAGGAGAGTCAAACCCCAGAGCCAACTGAGGGGATGCTGGGTGGGGAGCCAAAAGGTTGCCTGCAGTTTTGCTCGCTTAGACATGGGACTGAGCATCCACAACGTAGGTTTGGAGAATCGCCTCGGCGTCTTCTGGTAAAGGCGTTTGACAGAGAATGGGCCATTTATATTGCACATCTCGCTGGCCTTGGGCGATCGCCCGCCGCTGGACAGTCTCCGCCCACCCAGACCGCATCCGATGCAGGCAAGGTGAGTTTAAACGTCGGGAGGCTCGCTTTTGGGCATATTCTGAGTTGACTTGGGCCAGGGCTTGATCGAAGCTGGGCAACAGCTGTTGCGTAATCCAGCTGTCTTTAAGGCTGGCGAACTGATCCGGCGGCAGTTCCAGGTAAAGTTCATAGCGCATCATCTCCAGGTTGGGGGCCAGACGATAGGGGCCGACGATCAGGTGAAATTGGCGCTGAAGGGTTGCGATCGCACTCAGCACATGGTTAACATGCAGTTTCTCACCCGTCAGATTACTCATATCGCGCCCTTTCCGCACAAAGGCCACTACTGGCGACTGATGATAGTAGCCCGTTACCTCCACAATATCGTTGATGTCATAGCGGTAGAGACCGCCAGGGGTGGTCAGCAAAATCTGGTAGCGCTGACCGGGTTCTAGCTCATGACTCAAGAGCACCGGCGGATCGGCCTGATCGACACAATCTTCGGGAATGAATTCGTAGAAATTCTGGGTCAGATTCAGCAGACCGCCAGCGGCATTGTCCTGGTAAGGAAGCGTTACCCGGGCTTCACTGGCCAAGTACCCCAGATCGCGGATGGGCAGAGGGCCATAGTCAGCGGCGAGTTGTTGCGCCTGCACGCCGACAGAGCCCCCCGTCCAACAACCCAGTAGCTGTAGGTGGGGCCAGCAGTCCTTAGGCCGTAACCCACCGGTGGCGTCTCGTATTCGTTCCAACTGTCGGGCGCGCTGCCGATTCGCCTGCAGACGCCGGGGGAGGGCCAATGCCAGCGCGCCCATCTCGCTCTCCTGCCGCCCATTCCCCATTCCCCCCTCATAGATCGCCCGAATCAGCGATTCACTGTGGTCACTCATCACGGTGGCGAGTCGATGCAGTGTGCTGGGGTTAGGTGTACATAAAAATGAAATCTCCCTCGCTAGGGCAAAGCGAGCAATGGTCCAGTAGCGGGCGTCGTAGTCCGCAATCTCAAACACCCCATAGGGAATCGCATAGGTTTGACGGATCCAGGCCGGAATCTGCTGATAGATCCGCCCCGAGAGGCTGCCATAGGGAATGCCTCCTGAGGTATAGCCTTCAATGGCAGGGCTGACAATGCCCACCACTGCCCGACTCAAAAACTTGGGATGCGCCTGCAGAATGCGGTAAAGCCACTGCCGCATTAATCTCGCTCCACCCCGCTCCACCTTGGCTGTGACTGGGATGTATTTGGGTTTCCCGGTAGTGCCGCTGGTTAGGGTGAACATACGCACCGGGTCATTCACCAAGATCTGGGCTTTGCCGACCATCATCTGCTGCACGTAGGGCCGAAAGTCCTCGTAGTCGCGTATTGGCGCCGCCCGACGGTAATCAGCTGGGGTGCGAATCGCGGCGAACTGGTGTGCTTGCCCAAACTGGGTGGTGGCGTGATGGCTCAAAAGCTGTTGCAATAGGACTTGCTGCGCTGCCGCCGGAGCCTTTGTCGCCGCCTCTAACCGTTGCATCAGCGGGCGACCTTGCCAGCGTAGCCCTAGGGTCAGCAATCTGGACATATAGCGATTCCTACTTGGATTGAACACATCTCGGCAAGGTAGGGTCTGGGGTGTAGGGTCTGGGGTGTCGTCAATACAAATGAAAAACGCTATAACCTAGCCCTCTCCCAGTTACTGGCTCTGAGGCAGCGAAATGATCTGATGCGCATATTTTTCTAGCACCCGGTCTTGAATGTCGACCCCTAGCCCAGGCCCTCGCAAGGTCTTGGCCAGTCCCCGATGGCCAAAGTGAATCGGCTGACGGTTAAGGTCTTCACTCAGCAATAAAGTGCCGTAGGAGCCTTCACAAAAGGCGACTTCAGGTAAATAGGCCGCTAAATGCCGCCCTGCCGCTGAGAGAATGGCGGTTTCTCCCACCTGACAGCCGACTTGAATTTTTATCCCAGCGGCTTGGGCCTGGGTTGCGATCGCCAGCGTTTGCGCCAGTCCGCCACATTTAGATAGCCGCAGATTGAAGAAGTTGCAGGCATGCGCCTCAATTAAGCTCTGGACGTCTGCCAGCGTAATCAGAGACTCATCCGCCATTTGGGGAATGGGGGAAGCCGCCTGCACCGCCGCCAACTGCTGAGGATGCCCCTGCGGAATCATCTGCTCTGCACTGTCAATGTCAAACTTGGCTAAGGCTTGAAGGGTTGCGATCGCCGTCTCCACGCGGTAAGCCCCATTGCCATCAATCCGTAGAGAGACCTCAGGCCCCACCACTGACCGGATTGCAGCGATCCGCTCCCGATCCCCCTCTCCCGTTACCTTCACCTTGAGGTGAGGCAGAGCAAATTGTTTGAATCGCTTCGCATGTTTCACTGCGCCCTCGACACTACTCGCGGTAATCACCCCGCTGTAGGTGACTGTCGATCGTCGAGGGGGGAACAATGCCGCCAGAGAGATCCCCTGCCCTTTCAGCAAGCAATCCGCCAATGCCAGCTCAAACCCACAGCGGGCGGCGTTCCAAGCTAAAACCGCATCTGTTTTTACTCCCTGAGGCAGTGTTCCCGCCAGTTGATTCAGCCAAGCTAACGGCGCTTGCTCCTCCCACAGACTATTGGCTGTGGCTTGCACTGAAGGCCATAGCGTTTCCCCCATAAATTGCAGGCAAGTTTCCACCGTCTCCCCCGTGACATAGGGACGGGCCACGGCTTCGCCATACCCCACTGCGCCATTGTCCGCCCGCAATCGCACCACAATCGAATCTGAATATGTGCGCGATTGAATACTGTGGGCGAACGCCTCCACAAATGGAATCCGTAGCGCAAACAGCGTTGCTTCTACGATTCTCACCGGCGTGCTCATGATAGCGGCTCCAGCATCTGATTGGCCTGAGCTAGGGCGAGTTCGCCAAAATAGTGCTTGATAAAAATGTTCTCGCGGAAGGTGATGTCGAGAATTGTCTCCAGCTCATCGAGTTCAATCTCGTAATAAGCCACATATTGCTCAACACTATCCAGTCCTTCTTCAGCATGACGGATATCCACCTCGGAGTGGTGGTAAAACCAAACTAAACTCTCTGGCGACAATCCTCGATGCTTCTCTAAAGCTTTGCCGATGCGGCTGGCTAGGCGCGACAGCATCCACTCAAAACAAGTCACCTCTAGTAGGACAGAGAGCCCCAGTTCGTAAATCGTTCCAAATAACAACGGATCAGTACAAAGTGTGCGAATTTGGTCTTGGGCCGCCTGAGTCAATTTTTTCTGCTGGGCTGGATCAAACCCAGCCGCTGTCGCCAGCTGATAGAGCAGATCAGGATGACAGATGTGAGCTTTATCCAATCCAAGTTCTTCCAATAAATTATGCTTAAGCTGATCAGCTGCGGCTGGGGGCGCGACGGAGTAGAGAAACGCTAAAATTTGTGGGCTTTTGAGATGGGTTTTACAGAGATTAGCCAAAAAGGCGTCGTAGGCGTTAGGCGATGTCTGTCCCTGCTCAAGTTGTCGCCATAATGTTGACTGCTCAAAGGATTGAACTTGCTGCTGATACTGAGTTTCAATCAGTTGACGAATAGGATGCGCCATAGGAATTACTCCCTTTCATTCGGCATTTAGATAGTTTGAGGTATGCAGGTTTGTTAAACCGTTGGAGGGTATTCAAAAATAACTTCATAGATTTAGGGCTGTGATGCCTTATCAGTCTTTTCACTTGTCCTGAAGTTATTGCTACACAGCCCCTTACTTCATTTGAAAAGTCATTGCTCTGATGGTACAGTAAACAATAGTTTGGGCTGAAGTAGGCTGAGTTGATTTAAATCAAAACAACGCTCCTTTTTGATTTAAATCAAATCTAGCTGTTCCTTAACGCTTTCCGTCACGATATCGCTGCTTGGCGTTATCTAGCCTGACCAAGGAGGCGCTTGAAATCCTCCAGCCAGCTATCAAATTCGGTCGTATAGTTGTAGCCACAGACAATTTCAAGCGATCGCTCAGAAACGATTTCTAATATCCGTGACGACCGCTTCCGGGTTTCGTTTTTCGGCCCAAAGGGGTTGAGTTGCATACTTGGCCCTGGTGGGAAGGCATAGTCACAAATAAACAACACTTTGCGATAGATATAGATCGTGAAGCCCGGTGTATGCCCGCCAATATGGAAAGCTTCAACACCATGCTCGGTGAAGTCGCCGTCAGTCTTTTTATCAACCGGAAATTGCACAGCCAACGGATGTTCGGCATCGTTAACGTGCAGATAAACTTTTGCATTCCATAACTGACGATATTGGTTGGAGGCGCCCATGAAATCCTTATGGGTGAAGTAGATTGCCTCTACTGGCTGCAAGTCTCGATTGAAGGCGGATGGACAATCAATCCAGACGGCGCCATCCTCTGTTTCAATCCGATAAGCCGCATGCTCTAAGCCAAGACGAGGCGCAGAAATCAACTGGGTGACGTAGTCATTGACCCAGTGTGGCGTCACTCGGTAGGTTTGTTCCGCCTCATCCCACGTCACAAATGTGTTGTGGCGGGCGCCACAGAAGGGGCAAATATCAGGCATCTCACCAATCATGTTATAGCCACAAACCGGGCAAACCCATTGCGGAGCGGCTTGGATAGACGCCATTGGTTTACTTTCTACAGTCATAACAGGGACCTCTTTTTTTGTTTTATAAAGATTTTTATTTATAAAGTTCAGCTTAATC
>JAKSDM010001835.1 GCA_022360135.1 Pseudanabaenales cyanobacterium
AGAATGGTTGAAGCTCTAGACCAAGTCTTGATCACTTGTTTTTCACCCTTGGCGTTCTGAGTTTCAATCTTTTTGAGCAGATGGTCGGCTACGAAGGGACCTTTTTTTAAAGAACGAGACATAATGCGGCTAACCCACAATTAAACGTGAACTCAAAGCTTAAGGTTGGCGACGCCCAAAAAGTAAATGGGCGTCAACTTTTTGATAACTGCAAAATTCGTTAGGCGTTGCGCCCCCCCCGTCCCCGCTTAGAGGAACGACGACGACGGCGAACAATCAGGACATTGCTGGCCTTGTTCTTTTTGCGAGTCTTATAACCCAGAGCTGGTTTACCCCAAGGAGTTACAGGGCCGCTCCGACCAATAGGCGCCCGACCTTCACCGCCTCCATGAGGATGATCCACTGGATTCATTACGCTGCCCCGTACTTCCGGTCGACGACCTAGCCATCGCTTACGCCCCGCCTTACCCAGACTGACGTTGCGAGCATCCGAATTGCCCACCTGGCCAATTGTGGCGTAGCACTCTCGCCGCAACATACGCACTTCGCTAGAAGGCAACTTTAAGGTTACATAATTACCTTCTTTAGCAACCAATTGAGCCGATGCGCCAGCCGCCCGCACAATCTGCCCTCCCTTACCCGGGATCAACTCAACATTATGCACCACAGTGCCCAGGGGAATTCTGAAAAGGGGTAAGGCATTACCCACTTCTAACGGCGAATCAGGTCCCGAAATAACCGTCGATCCCACTGCTAAGTTGGCTGGATGGAGAATATAGCGTTTCTCACCGTCCTGATAGTGGAGGAGCGCTATACGAGCGTTGCGATTTGGATCATATTCTATAGCCGCCACCTTGGCGGGAATATTGTGCTTGTTGCGGTAAAAATCAATCACTCGGTAAAGCCGTTTGTGCCCGCCGCCGCGATGGCGGCAGGTGATCACGCCTCGATTATTCCGCCCCTTAGGGCGATGAACAGAACGCGTCAATGACTTTTCTGGTTCGCTGCGGGTGATCTCAGAAAATTCTGAGACCGTACGCTCACGAGTTCCAGGGGTATATGGCCGATAGGAACGGATGCCCATAACTCAAACTCTCGATTGCACGGCTAGTTTTTTGTAATGCTGCTGATATATCGGATGATTTATTCAGAATTAAGAATCGCCTAAAATTGGAGATTCAAAATATTGTCCAAATCCTAATAACGCCCAAATCCCCATCCTCTAAACCTCAGGAAATAGAACGATAGTGTCTTCAGGGGCTAATCTTACAACTGCTCGTTTATAGTGAGGGCGATGCCCTGCAAATCGACCTACACGACGTTTTTTGCGGGGAGGATTAATCGTGTTAACGCCAATCACTTTGACGTCAAATAGTTCTTCAATAGCTGCCTTGATTTCTGGTTTAGTGGCTTGAGGAACCACCTCAAAGGTGTACTGATTATTCTCCAAGAGCATGGTCGCCTTCTCGGTAATTAGAGGACGACGGACTAAGTCTGCTAGACTTCGAGATTGGAATGGTTTAGTCACTATAAACCTCCTGAATTTTGTCAAGAGCAGCTGCAGTTACCAACAAGCGGTCGGCTACGAGCAGATCGTACACATTAAGATTAGCTGCGGAAATAAGCCGGAGACGACTCACATTGCGAGCTGAGAGGTAGACATTTTCTTGACGTTCCGCCACAATTAGCAGGATTTTTTCATCTTGTTCGACTCCCCAGCGATCGAGCGCGAGCACCAATTCCTTGGTTTTAGGTCGGGGTAACTGATCCGCAAAATCTTCAACCACAACCATTTCCGTCACCCGACTCTGGAAAGCAGTTCGCAAGGCCAGACGACGTTCTTTGCGATTGAGCTTACCTGCATAGTCCCGAGGTTTAGGGCCAAAAATCACCCCGCCGCCACGCCACAAGGGAGACCGACTTGAACCGGCCCGAGCCCGACCCGTACCTTTTTGCCGCCAGGGCTTACGTCCTCCGCCGCGAACCTCCGCTCGGGTTTTTGTCGATGCGTTTCCTTGGCGGGCGCTATTCATTTGTCTGACCAAGGCTCTATGAACAATGTGGGCTGCGTTTTCTTCCTTAGCCACTTTCAAATCTAAGGAGGCTTGCCCAACCTCATTACCCTGCCAGTCTCGGATTACACAATCAACCATGTTCCTCTTCCCGGTTAATATCGGGCTATACCATAGCCCGACTCCAGCAGATCTATGACTTATAAGCGTCACTTAGCTTATAAGCACCACTCAAAATCACTGCAAATCACCCAACTTTACTTTGCCGACGTAATGCTGAGTAAAGCTCCTGGTTTCCCAGGAACCGCCCCTTTAATCAGCATTAGGTTGCGCTCCGCATCAACTCGAACCACCGTCAACTTTCGGAT
>JAKSDM010000512.1 GCA_022360135.1 Pseudanabaenales cyanobacterium
AAGCGGGAGGACCTGAATCATACAGGAGCCCACAAAATCAATAATGCGCTGGGTCAAGCGCTATTAGCTAAGCGGATGGGTAAAGGCCGCATTATTGCTGAAACGGGCGCGGGTCAGCATGGGGTGGCTACGGCCACAGTCTGTGCTCGCTTTGGGATTGAGTGCGTTATCTATATGGGCGTTCATGATATGGAGCGGCAGGCCCTCAATGTTTTCCGGATGCGACTGATGGGGGCGGAGGTCAGACCCGTTCAAGCAGGTACTGGCACCCTCAAAGATGCAACCTCCGAGGCGATTCGGGACTGGGTGACTAATGTGGAAAATACCCACTATATTCTGGGCTCGGTGGCGGGACCACATCCTTACCCCATGATTGTGCGCGATTTCCATGCCGTCATTGGTCAAGAGACCCGGGCTCAGTGTTTAGAAAAGTGGGGCGGTTCGCCAGATATTTTGATCGCTTGTATTGGCGGCGGCTCCAATGCCATGGGCCTATTCCATGAATTTGTGGGGGATCCTGCGGTGCGGATGATCGGCGTAGAAGCTGAGGGAGAGGGCGTATCGACGGGGAAGCATGCCGCCACCTTGACCCAGGGCAGAGTCGGGGTCTTACATGGGGCCATGAGCTATCTGCTGCAGGACCCGGATGGCCAGGTGGTGGAGGCTCACTCTATCAGCGCTGGGCTGGACTATCCCGGTGTCGGCCCTGAGCACAGCTATCTCAAAGACATTGGCCGGGTGGAATATTACAGTGTGACTGACCAAGCAGCCCTAGAAGCCTTCCAAAAGGTGTCCCGCTTGGAGGGGATTATCCCAGCCCTGGAAACAGCCCATGCCTTGGCTTATCTAGAAACGCTTTGTCCACAACTCTCCGACAGCCCTCGAATGGTGATCAATTGTTCTGGCCGGGGAGATAAGGATGTGCAAACGGTTGCTAAGATTTTGGACTCAATTGGCTGATGGATGCTGATAATTTTCAGGTTTGCGATCGCGATCTTCCCAACAGTTTGCTAGAGCATTATCTGCAAGCCGATGCGATCGCTTGTGATACTGAGACAATGGGTCTACTGCCAATGCGCGATCGGCTCTGCTTAGTGCAGCTTTGTAACCCATCAGGCTTTGTAGCGGTGGTCAGGATTGAACCCGGTCAGCGAGAAGCGCCGAATCTGCAAACACTCTTAGAAACTCCCCACATCCTCAAAATTTTTCACTTTGCCCGCTTTGATTTAGCCACCCTGCGCCACCACTTAGCCATTCAGGTTAATCCGGTTTTCTGCACGAAACTTGCCAGCAAGCTAAGCCGCACCTATAGCCCCCGCCATGGTCTAAAAGATCTGGTGAAAGAATTAGAGGGGATTGAACTGGACAAAACCGCCCAGAGTTCAGATTGGGGGAACGCCCTAAACCTATCCTTTGAGCAACTCAGCTATGCTGCTAACGATGTTCGATATCTCAATCCCTTACGCCTGAAACTAACTGAAATGTTGCAGCGTGAGGGACGCTGGCAGCTCGCCCAGGATTGTTTTGGCTGCTTGCCCACTTTCGTAAATCTTGATCTGATGCAATACAGCAACATTTTTGAACACTAAATCAACCCGGCGCTAAACCTACTGTTGTTCTCGAATAAAAGTTTCTAGCTCGGACAACAACCATTCTTTTTCTGGAACGGATAGCATCATGCCAAACTTATGATTACGGGGGCCTGCTTGCAAAGTAATCGTTTCAAAATGAGGCAGATTGAAGTTGTAAAACTTGCTGAGCTTCACCCCTTCTAAATCCTCTGTGTTACCTGTGTTAACCCACTTCCAAAATAGGATTTTTCGCGTCAGGGTGAAGTGATTTCTCTCAATTTCTAATGAAGCATGTCCCAGCAATCCATTCA
>JAKSDM010000623.1 GCA_022360135.1 Pseudanabaenales cyanobacterium
CTTGGCCATCTTCGAGACCACTTTGTTCAATGTCTATCTAAACGGCGGTTGGCGCACTGCGCTTGACACCAAACTGCGGCGTCTATTGACTGATGTGTGAAGTATGCTGATGGGCTCATAGCTGGGCTAGAAGAGACCCACTAAGTTTCTAAAGTTCAGCCAAAATCCGATCTAGTCAATCCAAAATCCAAAATCTAAAATCCAAAATCTAAAATCCAAAATCCAAATCTCTCAATAGACTAGCCGGGTCATCCACCACCTCCACCACCTGGCTATAAGTATCCTGGAGGCGATCGCCCTCAACCTGGACTTCCGCAGTCGGGTAATTTTGGATCACCTCCAGAGGCGTTACCTGATTGTCGTCACTGGCGGACAAGACAAAGGCTGACCGCAAAGCTTGCCGACTGGCGCGGCCTGAAGGGGGATGGATGGCTTCACCGACCCGATCTAAGGCCCATTCTCCGGGACCGCTATTCAGGATCTGATCCAGCAAGACGGGGCTTACTTCGAGTTCTTCAGTGAGTCCTTGCCGGAGTGTTTCAGGCTCTTCGCCAGCTGTTTCCAAGAGTGCTTGTAGGGAGGAAGACGCCTCACCTGTTTCCGCCAGAGTTGTCAGTTCATCCACCGCAACGGAGCGACTCAAACCACCATATTTCAGCAGCACGCGTTCAGCCGCGATCGCGTTGAAACTCAATAGTAGGGAGCTTGTAGGAATAAGGGCGTAAGCCCATCCCCGATAAATAGAGGTAGGTAGATACATAAGACTCGCTTTCAGTTCCATATAAGTGGTGACGCATCTCAATCCCATCCGTTTCTTAGCGGCAAACAATGCCAAGTCGTTCACTTCCAGCCGTTCACTGACTTTACGCCGCCAACCTGATGACTGAATGAAGATTAGAGAGAAAAACCATGAAAATTTTAATCATCGGCGGGACGAAATTTATTGGCCCTCATGTTGTGCAAAAGTTGGTTTCCCTAGGCCACCAAGTTACCTTATTCCATCGAGGTCAAACTCAAGCTGCACTGTCCTCAAGCGTGGCTCATATCTTGGGAGATCGCGCCCATCTCAGAGATTTCAAGACTTAGTTTAAGCGCATTGCTCCCAATGTGGCGCTAGACATGATAGCTTACACCGAAAAAGATGCAGCCAGTGTGGTCAACGTTTTCAAGGGCATTGCTCAGCGGACAGTGGTGATCAGTAGTCAGGATGTCTATCGCGCCTACGATATCTTGCGTCAGGTAGAGGCAGGCAGTCCTGAGCCGACGCCCTTAACCGAAGAATCGCCTTTGCGTTCTCACTACTATCCCTTCAAGGCAATGCCTCAACGCCCCCTCAACGCCCCCGAAGACTACGAAAAAATTCTGGTGGAGCAAAGATTTATGGCTGATCCAGATCTGCCCAGTACGGTGCTTCGACTGCCGATGGTTTATGGGCCGAACGATCCGCTGCGGCGGCTATTTCCATACTTGCAGCGGATGGATGATCGCCGACCGGCGATTATTTTAGAAGAAACCTATGCTCAGTGGCGCGGTAGCTATGGCTATGTGGAAAATGTGGCGGCTGCGATCGCATTAGCCATAACTGATGAACGAGCAACCGGGCGTATCTACAATGTAGCCGCCCCCTCAAGTCCAACCGAAGCCGATTGGATTAAAGCCATTGGACAGATTGCAGATTGGCCTGGGAAAGTCATCGCTATACCCAAATCCCAACTGCCTAAGTCAGTTGAATTTCCCTTGAACTTGGTCCAAGACTGGGTAACCGACTCAAGCCGCATCCGCACAGAACTCGGCTACACAGAGCCGATTCCCCAAGCGGAAGCTATTCAAAGAACCCTGGTTTGGGAACGCGCCAATCCCCCTGCCAACATTTCCCAATGGGCCGCTCCGGGACTCCTGGACTACGCTGCTGAGGACCAGATTTTGGAAACGATGAGGGAGTAGGGGAGGGGGATGTGGGGAGCAGGAGGAGCAAGGGGAGCAGGGGAAGGAAATCAATTCCAAAATCCAAAATCTAAAATCTAAAATCCTTGGTAGATGGGTAGACAAAAATATCCGAACCTCCGGCTCTAACTGAGACTATTGCAAATCCAAACGTGAGATGAATAGTATTGATATAAATCTCTTATCCTGGTACAAAGTGTTCTAGAGAATGGCTGGGTAATGCACAACTTTTTGCCGATTACATATTTTCAGAATCAATTTATTCCGTTTGAAGAGGCCAAAATTTCAATTGCGACCCATGCATTGCATTATGGGACCGCCGCCTTCGGTGGGTTACGCGGCTTTCCAGCCCCTCAGAATTCCTCACAAATTTTGCTCTTTAGACTCGACCGCCACTGCCAGCGGTTGAGCGACAGTGCTCGATTCCTCCACTACGATCTGCCCGCCGACAAAATCCAAACCCTAATCATTGAGTTTGTCAAGAAAAATCGACCGACTGCTTCTTTCTATATCCGTCCGCTTGTCTATACCTCCGATTTAGGCATTGCTCCCCGACTGCACAAAGTAGAGAAAGACTTTTTTATCTACGGCTTAGAGTTGGGAGATTATCTATCGCCTGACGGAGTCAGCTGTCGGATTAGCTCCTGGCGCCGTCAAGAGGATAGCAGTTTACCGCTGAGGGGTAAGATTAGCGGCGCCTACATCACGTCATCCCTGGCCAAAACAGAAGCGGTGGAGACTGGCTTTGATGAGGCGATTTTAATGAATTCCCAGGGCAAAGTGAGTGAAGCCTCTGGCATGAATGTCTTCATTATCAGAAACGGTAAGCTGATTACCCCTGGATTTGACCAAGATATTTTAGAGGGTATTACCCGAGACAGCATTCTGACCATCACCAGAGATCTAGGCATAGATGTAATTGAGCGACCGATTGATAAGTCGGAATTGCTGATCGCCGATGAAGTGTTTCTCAGTGGCACGGCTGCAAAGATAACCCCGGTTCGTAAAATCGAAAC
>JAKSDM010000717.1 GCA_022360135.1 Pseudanabaenales cyanobacterium
ATAGTTCTCAGTTACTGAGGGTTGTATCTGTGTTCAAACATCTTTTTCGCTCTGCCCCCATCAGGTTTGTTAAGTATTGGGTTCCAACGCCAGATTCTTCAGTTGATAGGCAAACTGCGACTGGTGAAGCAAATTGTAAGCAGCGTAACTGGATAGAAACTGGTGGGTCTTGATTAGCTCCTCAAACCAAGTTGGTTGAGTCAGAAGCGGTTTGTAGAAGTTGTAAACGTGGCGTAGGTGCCAGGCAAAGGTATGGCGATGACGCAGATGGTAATGTCTCAGGGCGTCCGTCAGGGGGATCTGATCCGAGCCAGACAACAGCACCGCACAGGCCAACAGGGCGCTGCGAATCGCCTGTCCAATCCCATCGCCACAGACAGGGTCAAAGGTACAGGCGGCAGCGCCCACCGCTAACCACCGATCAGAGCCAAGGACCGTTAGAATTTGGGGGGCAGCCGGTAAGATGCGCCATGCTCCCGGATCGATGGATAGCAACTGCTCGGCAATGAGTTGGGACTGACTTAAAGCGATCTGGATCGCTCGCTCTGGTTGCGGCGGCGCCTGCGGCAGCATCACCTGCAACACCCCGGCGTGGGGACTCGTCGGGCAAAGAAACATCCACCCTGACGGGATCGACTCCATGCTAACGCGATCGCACTTGCCTGACTTAAGTTCGACTGGTATGGTCACCATGCATCGTTGGCCAAACGAGTTGACTGTGGCCCCAGCAATCTGGGTTGCAAGATGGGCGTGACGACCCGTCACATCCACCTGCCATAAAGCGACGGAACTGGACTGAGGACGATCTGATGAGAGTGTCACTGACGGTAGCAGCGCTGGTTCCAGATGGTTAACCAGGGAGGAGAGGGGCGTTGCACAGGCTGGAGCACTCAACTGAGTTAGGGGAGAGTCGCCCCAGAGCACATCACGACCTTGGATGGGATGTCCCAGGGCAGTGAGATCTGAGGCGGGGAACAGCGATCGCAACAACGCCAACGTGTCATGGCCCAGTAACACCGTAGGCCCCTCTTGTCGTGGGAAGCCATAGCAAGTTACTGAACACCCCTGATGCGCTAACCGCTGAGCACAGACCAGCGCCGCAATCCCCCGGCCCGCCAGCAAAATCATTTTTTCTAGGGAATCTTTGAATCTCACACTCTTCCCCCCTCTCCCCTGCCCCCATCCCTAACTCCCCTCAATCAAGGCCGCCCAATCGGGCTAAAGCGCGGATCATTAGGCGTCTCAAACGCGACCGCAAAACCTGCCGTCACCAGAGCTTCGCAGCCGCCCTGAATCCCTCCAGGATTCTGGAGCATGAGATCGCGAGCAGCGGCAATGTCTGGGGCGCCGGGAGGCAGTCCTTGCTCATAACCGCTATAGAGCGTGATAAGGAGTTGTTGGTAGCCCTGTTGTAAGGCTTGAAACTCGGGCGTCGTGTCATTGGCCGGCCTCAGCGACAGCAGATAGGCCGACTCTGGATGAGGTCTGAGCCATTCCTGGATAAAGCTAAAGGTATCGAAGTGATCTGTGCCGTCAGCGATGATCCCTTCCACAATACTGGTCAGCGAACTGGGCATATTGGGGATTTGCCTCAGGGTCACCAGAATTCTGCTATAAAGACCGTCCACGGAGGCTGACGGTCGCTCGATATCGATGAAATCCGCCATTGTCGCTCGGGTCAGGCGACGAAACTCTAACGGCCGGGTATTTCCCGCTCCGGCTGGCAGTTCCTTGGCAATTTGGAGGGCGGGGGTAAAGGACTGGATAAATCCCCGTTCCGCCAGACCGCGTAGCAAGTCATTCACCGCCCGCATATGCTTCATTTCGCCAAAGGCGACCCGCATCAATTCAGCAAATGCAGCCCTAATATCATTGGCCAGATCCGTACCAGCCAGGCGGCGATTGAGGGAGTAAGCGGCGGCCAAATATTCCAAGGTCACGCCCAACTCCACCCCAGCGGCATAGCGAATGTGGGCGACCAAAGCATCCAGACTGGGTAAGGGAATCGCCTCAAAGATGGACGGCGTGTAGACGGCTCCCTGCTCGCGATCATCCAGGACAACCCCCAGTTCTTGCCAGCGTTGGTTTATTTCATAATGGTTCATTTCCTGCGCCCGCTGACTCCGACGATCCTCCGGTGTCGGTGGGGTCGGGGGTTGGACGATAGAACCTTTGCGAGAACGTAGCCACGGGACGGGTCGATCCCAGGCGGCTGTGGGTTCCTCCTCCCCTAAGAAGGGCCGTTGAGGTTTAGCAATATCGGGATGATTGGAGGCCCAATAATAGCACCCACAATCACGGAAGTCATGGGTCCAGGGAGAACATAGCGATTGGGTCATTTCTCCCACCGCAAACATAGGGTTCAGGGCGCCATGGTCGTCGAAATAGGCTACCCGAGGGGCAGTCAAGGTGACTGTCGGTCCCCCTGGATCTTGAAACCGGGACAAGCGGAGGGTGACGGGCTGCCGTTCGGGCAAGAGACGCACCGCAGTCCATGCATCGGCAGGGTGATTAGCGGAGCCTAGATTCTCCCTCGGTAAAGTCAGGCGACCAAAGGGACCAAAATGACCTTCCAGGGTATTGACGATCCAGGGAGGCGTCTCTGGGACAGCCAGATCTGCGGAGATGGTTTCATACGCGCTTAATTCGGCTGGTGAGAGTCCAGCGGCGCGGGCTGACTCGATGTTGACTGCTACAATCACGATATACCTACCATCAAAAGCAACCACGGGACCCCCAAAGTCCACGGTGAGATGGGGAAAAAAGCGGCGCTCCAGGTTCCGAATGTCGCATTCCAGACCGGGGAAACAATTTCCGACTCCAGATTCCAAACCAGTTATGATCGGATTCCCCGCCGCCAGAACTGCGGCTTGGGCAGTGGTGTTGCGGGGGTGCAATTTACGATTGGCGTCCATGGGTATCTCCTGAAAACCACTGGGGTTGGTGATGGGATAGAGTGCAATAGGCGTCAAGGCAAAAGTCCAGCCAGTTGCGAATAAAGCTGCAACTGGCGGGGGTGCGGGCGGCTGCTTCTTGGTGACAACTGCCGGAGCACAGATAACGAGCCCAACAGGTTTGGCAATCCGTCTGGGCGTCGACGTGACGAGCCTGGAGAAACGCTCTACGTCGCGACTGATCAAGTCCGGCGTTATTACCGAGGGCGTAATCGAGATTGCCAATAGCCCGGTGACAGGCATACCAGGCCCCATCCACAGCGACGGAAAAATATCCTCCCCCGGCGCCACAGGGGTAAGGGGCGCAATGGCCCCGGTGGATCTGCCGGAGGGCGATCGCCAGATTGCTAAAGGCGGTCGCTTGCCCCGCCAGCAGCCGGTCCAATTCTCGCCGACCGAGCGCGACGCAAGCCTCCAGAAAGCGAGGCCAATCTGGTGCGCCCAAACACCCTTGACCAACACGCACGGGCGAGAAACCAATGTCCTGAAAGCCCAGGGCGTGGATGGCGTCATAGCGCTCGACCAGGGTGTCAAAGGACTGCTGCACCGTTGCTCGGGCCGACACTTGGGCTAAACCGGGGTCGGCCAATAAGGGTTGTAATTGCTGGACCAGTCGCGCGAAGGGAAACCCAGGCCGTTGCGTTTCCTGAATCTGGCGATCGCCATCAAGGCTCACGGTCACGGCAAAGGGATAGCGACGCAGCAGGTCCAGCTCGGCAGGGGTTAACAGGGTCCCATTGGTGGTGACGGCGTACCGAACATCGAGACCCAGGGCCCGGCCTCGATGGGCCGCATACTTCACCACCCGATGGATTAACGCCCGGTTGACAAAGGGTTCCCCCCCCAGAAACCCCACAGTGACGGGAGCTGTGGGCTCGGCTCCAGCGAGTAGGCGATCAATCGCCCCACGAGCCACCTCCCACGTCATCGGAGCGGCCTGGGCCCCGCCAAACTGACCTTGGCCAGCGTAGCAATAGGAACAGGACAGATTGCAACTGGCGCTAACATTCAGGGATAGGCTTTGGGGGGGAACATCAGGCGTCTGATGGACTTGGGTGCGGCGTCCTTGGGCTAAGGCGGTTGCGAGTAGCACGGTTGCGGTGGGGTCACCCTGTTCAAAAGCGGGGATCAGGTCTGGCTCAATATCAAAGATTTGGGAGCCTTCGAGCACCAGGACATGAGCCCCAACAGTGGATTGAAAGGTGCGCCAAAGCGAGGGAGTTGGCCAGTCTCTGGAGGCATGCAGACGGCTCAGGCGTTCAGCGGCGGCAGCCAGGGTTGCTGCTGACTGGGGCGCGACGGGCTGAGTTTTCATCGCCTCCCCCCAGTAAGACCATCGGTCCCTTCAAGGGCTCTGAGGACGGCAGCCCGACGGGTGTTGGCATTCTCGGAAAGGCCAGTAGTATCCCTAGGGGCGCCCTCCCCCGCGGCTAGCAGTTGGGCTTGCCATGCCATCAGCAAATTGTACTGCCATTCGGTGAGGGTTAAGGGCTGGGCGTTACTATTGCGCATAAAGGGGTATGGCAACTATCCTGACGAAATGTCAGTATCGATGCCTCAAACCTTTGTCAAATATACATTCCAATTCTTACTACACTTTGTAGTATATGGGGTTCTGGCTAGAGGGATAGAAACGACCTAGAGGACTTGGTATAA
>JAKSDM010001038.1 GCA_022360135.1 Pseudanabaenales cyanobacterium
ATACTTTCTATTTTGTTTGGCGTTACTCTAAGCTCACCGACTGATTTGACCAGTTGAACCTTATGTTTAATGCAACAACAGCGCTTGTGTCCAGCCATCAAAATTATAAAATTAGCGGCTGTAGCGAATGGCACAGCCGCTTTCTCACTATCTCACTAACAGCTAACGCTAGCTTTAGTAATCAAAATCACTGCCCATACCGGCGCCAGCGCCAGCAGCAGCCCCTTCCTTAGGTTCAGGCTTGTCCACCACGATGCACTCAGTGGTCAACACCATACCCGCAATGGAAGCTGCGTTCTGTAGCGCCGAGCGAGTGACTTTAGCCGGGTCAACGATACCAGCGGAGAACATATCAACGAACTCATTGTTAGAGGCGTTGAAGCCCACGTTGAAATCTTTTTCCTTAACCCGCTCAGAAATAACGGCGCCGTTCTGGCCAGCGTTTTCAGCAATCCGCTTGAGGGGGGAAGCCAGGGCGCGAACCACGATCGAGGCGCCAATCAATTCTTCGCCTATGAGGTTACTGTCGGCCCAATCATTAAGACTAGGAGCCATATGAGCCAGGGTTGTGCCGCCGCCTGGGACAATCCCCTCTTCCACCGCCGCTTTAGTGGCGTTGATGGCGTCCTCCAGGCGCAGCTTGCGGTCCTTCATTTCAGTCTCGGTCGCGGCGCCGACTTTGATCACGGCGACACCACCCGATAGCTTGGCCAGACGCTCTTGCAACTTTTCCTGATCGTAGCTAGAGTCAGATTCGTCAATTTGGCGGCGAATCTGCTCACAGCGGGCTTTTACAGCCTTCTCATTGCCTTCGGCCACCAGAGTTGTGTTGTCCTTGGTGATGGTGATGCGGCGAGCAGAGCCCAACATATCGAGCTTGGTGTTATCTAGCTTTAGACCGGTGTCTTCGCTGATCACCTGGCCGCTAGTCAGAACAGCGATATCCTCTAACATGGCCTTGCGCCGATCGCCAAATCCAGGAGCCTTGACAGCGGCTACATTCAGAACGCCCCGTAGACGGTTGACCACCAAGGTAGCTAGGGCTTCCTTCTCGATATCTTCAGCCAGGATCAGTAATGGCTTACTTGACCGGGCAACCTGCTCCAGCACAGGCACCAGGTCTTGCACCAGGGTGATTTTCTTGTCCGTGATCAAAATGTAAGGCTCATCAAGTACTGCCTCCATCCGCTCAGTGTCGGTGGCGAAGTAGGGAGAAATGTAGCCCTTATCAAAGCGCATCCCCTCGGTGACCTCCAGTTCGGTGGTCATGGATTTGCCTTCTTCTAGGGAGATCACGCCTTCACGACCGACTTTTTCCATCGCTTCGGCAATCATCTTGCCCACTTCATCATCATTACCGGCTGAGATGGAGCCGACTTGAGCAATGCCAGTAGAGTCCTCAACCGGACGAGCATGCTCAGCAATTCTTTCAACCAAGTAGCCTGTTGCTTTGTCAATACCTCGCTTCAGTGCAATGGCATTGGCGCCTGCAGCAACGTTACGCAAACCTTCTTTAACAATGGCGTGGGCCAGTACAGTCGCCGTCGTAGTCCCATCTCCAGCGGCATCATTGGTCTTAGAAGCAGCTTGACGAATGAGAGCCACGCCGGTGTTCTCAACGTGATCTTCCAGCTCAATTTCTTTGGCGATGGTGACTCCATCGTTGATGATTTGAGGAGCGCCGAACTTCTTCTCCAATACAACATTGCGGCCCTTGGGACCGAGGGTCACGGCAACAGCCTCAGTTAGAATATCCATACCCTTTTCCAGGGCGCGACGAGCATTTTCGTTGTAAATGATGCGCTTAGCCATAGGTATCTAGACTCGATTAAATCTAATTGGGTGTGTGATGAATTGAAAGACTTAACAGTTGCTATGAAACAACCGCCAAAATATCCTTTTCAGACAGCAGAACATACTCCTCGCTGCCGAGCTTGATATCGGTGCCGGCATACTTTGAGTAAAGAACCTTATCTCCAACTTTGACGTCCATGGGCTGTCGCTTGCCGTCATCGCCTAGCTTGCCAGGGCCAACAGCGGACACTTCACCCACTTGAGGCTTCTCCTTCGCCGTATCGGGCAGTAAGATACCGCCAGCAGTCTTTTCTTCAGATGCACTTACCTTGATGAATACGCGATCGCCTAAGGGCTTGACACTGGAAACACTTAAGGATACAGCCGCCATAGAAAACTCTCCAGACTTATCAGTTCAATTCGCAACTCGAAAAACATATGATGAAAAATCATCAAAAAATAGGGAGCCTAGCTTCAGGCATTGGCCTGGCTTCCATACCAGAGGGGTCGATGCGAAATCGACCATCAAACTCCCTATCGCAGTCAACCATAAATGCTGTCCCATTGGCTTGGAACAGTCATCAACCACGACTATGCAGTTTTTCAGCCTTTGAAGATCTAAAAGTTAGCACTCTCAGCCTTCGAGTGCTAATTTATCTGAGCCGGTAGGCGATCGCAACGGATGAATTTGTACGGGTTCCCGAACTGAGAGGAGGAATTCCAATTCCTGGGTAAACCGCATCGATTTCGACGGGCTCAACTTCGATTAGCTCAGATAACATGAAGCCAAAGATTCAGGTTCATTTAGTGATAATCTGTAATATGGCGCTTTGGAATCCAAGACAACCTTTAAGAAAGTCGCCGTAACAGACAAGATAGAGAAATAGGCGCAAGCATGGTCACCACTGCAGAGAAGACAAATACTGGCTACATCACGCAAATCAT
>JAKSDM010001158.1 GCA_022360135.1 Pseudanabaenales cyanobacterium
ATTCATGAGCAAATGCAACGATTGGCAAAGGCGCAGATCCCCTTTGAGGTTATCCCTGGGATTAGCGCTTTCCAAGCAGCCGCGGCCAAGCTTCAGGTAGAGCTAACCGCCCCAGAGTTGGTTCAGTCCATCATCCTTACCCGCATCAGTGGCCGCACCCAGGTCCCCGAATCAGAGGAATTGTCCACCTTGGCGGCCCACAAAACCAGCCTCTGCCTTTACCTTAGCGCCCGTCATGTAGAATCTGCTGAAGCCAAACTCCTGTTACACTATCCCCCTGACACCCCGGTCGCCGTTTGTTTCCGTATCGGTTGGCCAGATGAACAAATCTGGATTACTCCCCTGAGTCAAATGGCAAGCTTGACTCAACAGGAAAAACTGGTTCGCACCACCCTCTATGTGATTAGTCCGGTACTACAAGGAGCAACCCTTGTAAAGGGGCGATCGCGCCTTTACAGTCCTGATCACCATCATTTGTTTCGGCCCCGTTAGGAGGTGGAGAGTTTAGTCGTGGGGGAATAGGGAGTGATATTTGGTTCAAAGGCTAACACTTCACGGGATAATGACAATAAAGCATATGCTTCGAGTGCATAAGCCGTATTACATTTGCCGCCAAGTTCGTTATGAAAAAGTATCTAATTGCAGTGTTAGAAGATCGGATCAAAGCTGAGGAGGTCTACTCGGCGTTAGAAGCTGCTGATTTGCCTATGGGTGATACTGCCATCTTGGGCAGAGGCTATAAGACGGCTGATGAGTATGGATTAATTGATCCCAGCCAGGAAGCTTGGAAACAAATTAAACTAATGGCGTTCTGGTTAATCCCGTTTGGGTTTGGAGCGGGTTTCCTGTTTGACGTGATCACAGGGCTGGATACTTTCCCCTGGGCAGGACAACTGGGAAATCAAATCATTGGCGGAATATTGGGGGCTGGATCTGGCGCCTTGGGCAGTTTCTTCGTCGGAGGCGGCGTTGGCGTCGCCATTGGCGGTGGGGACGCCACTGCCTATCGTAACCGTCTGAATGCTGGCAAATATTTGGTGGTGGTTAAAGGGTCTGAGGGGCTGATTAATCAGGCTACTAAGATCATGCGCCTGTACAAGCCAGAAAGTATGCAGGGGTATACGGCTCCCGATGATGAGAACACTTAATGGCTGTTTGCTGGCTAGAGATTCAGGCTTAAAGACTCTCAAACCAAGGATAGAGTCTCGGCATGGTTCAGGCAAGGTAGAGATCCTTTTGCCCCAGAAGCGACGCCAAAGAAATAATCAAAACGCTTGTTGCCCCAGCAAGCCAACTGCAACCAGATTTTTCGCTAAAGTGGGAAGTAATTTATTAAAATGAAGTCGTTATGAGTGCAAATACTGTCCCTCTTGCAGAAGCTGTTCAGAATCCCCTACTGATTGCTCAGGGTCTGCCTCCATTTGAAATCATTGCGCCGGAGCATGTCGTTCCCGCTATGACTCAGTTGTTAGCTGAACTTGAACAGGCGTTAACTGAGTTAGAAGCGACTGTAGAACCGACTTGGAGTGGGTTGGTTGAGCCGCTTACCCATATAGAAGAGCGCTTGCGTTGGAGTTGGGGTGTGATTGGACATCTAATGGGGGTTAAAAACAGTCCTGAGTTGCGGCAGGCCTATCAAGCGGTGCAGCCCCAGGTGGTGAAGTTCACTAACCGGATGGGCCAAAGTAAGCCAATATACAACACTTTTAAGCAGATTCGAGCCAGTAAAACTTGGGATACCCTAGAGTCTGCTCAACAGCGGATTGTGAAATCTGCTATTCGGGATGCGGAGTTGTCAGGCGTCGGTCTAGCGGGGGAAGCTCGGGAGAAATTCAATCGCATCCAGCAGGAACTAGCGGAACTCTCCACCCAGTTTTCTAATAACTTGCTAGACGCCACCCAAGCCTTTAGCCTAACTTTGACGGACAAAACTGATGTCGAGGGGTTGCCTCCCAGCTTTCTGAGCTTAGCTGCTCAAACTGCTCGCACCGCTGGAGACAGCTCAGCTACAGCCGCATTGGGTCCCTGGCGCATCACC
>JAKSDM010000703.1 GCA_022360135.1 Pseudanabaenales cyanobacterium
TCTCTAGATCACACGACTGGGACACGATTATTAGGAGACGACTAGCGTGAAACTCTCTGTCTACGGCAAAGGTGGTATAGGAAAGTCAACAACTAGCTGCAACATTTCCGTTGCTTTGGCAAGGCGGGGTAAGAAAGTACTTCAAATTGGCTGTGATCCTAAGCATGACAGCACATTTACCCTAACCGGCTTTCTAATTCCAACCATCATTGATACCCTGCAAGAAAGGGACTATCACTATGAGGACATCTGGCCCGAAGATGTCATTTATAAGGGCTATGGCGGTGTAGATTGCGTCGAAGCGGGAGGTCCGCCAGCAGGCGCTGGGTGTGGCGGCTACGTTGTAGGTGAGACGGTCAAACTGCTAAAAGAACTCAATGCCTTTGACGAATACGATGTCATCTTATTTGATGTGTTGGGTGATGTGGTCTGTGGGGGGTTTGCCGCCCCGCTTAACTACTCCGACTACTGCATGATCGTTACCGATAATGGATTTGACGCCCTATTTGCAGCCAATCGGATCGCCGCTTCCGTGCGAGAGAAAGCTCGGACTCACCCTCTACGTCTAGCCGGATTGATCGGTAACCGCACCTCTAAGCGAGATCTGATTGACAAGTATATTGAGTCTGTGCCCATGCCGGTTCTAGAAATTTTGCCCCTGATAGAAGATATTCGAGTTTCTCGAGTCAAGGGTAAGACCATCTTCGAAATGGCGGAAACGGATCCATCTTTAGAGTTAGTCTCTCAGTACTATCTCAATATTGCCGATCAAATCCTGGCGGCTCCTGAAGGCGTGGTGCCCAAAGACGCCGCTGACCGTGAGTTGTTCGCCCTATTGTCTGACTTTTACCTCAACCCGCCGACTGAAGCTGAGGCAGCAAAGGACGAATTTGATTTAATGATGGTCTAGCTAAGGTTGATTCACCTGAACTTTTGGAGAGCAGATAGGCGAGTTTGGACAATTTCCTTAATATTTAGAAATATTTTATGGAAATGTGTTAACGAATACCGCTTCTTTGAACCCACTCCTTAGGTGAAGTTGAAGTAATCTTCAGCGGTTTTTAGTGGGTGTTAGATTGCTGCAGTATTATGCTGTTTACGACTTTTTCAGTCGGCCACCATTTTTCTGTTCAGCAGTCTATCAGAGAGGCGAAACAATGGCCTTTTTCGAGAACTTTACGTCCGTTATCCGACAAAAATGGTTGGACTATGTTCAATCTAATCGAACCTGGTTAGAGCTGCAGATGCAGCAGACCGCAGTCAGAACGCCGGATGGCGGTCGTCGTCCATCCTCCTTGCTGATTTTGGGTGTGGTCAATGCCCTAGAACCCAAGTTATCCAACTTAATGGTGCCTTTCTATCAACTTAATTCTGATGAAGATGCTCTGGTTGAGGTGCTGGGGCTTAACTTCGATCCAGAAATCAGCTTGGATAACGGCGGCGGGGCCACTACTATTCAGGCTGAAGATGCGGACGTCGCCCCCCTATTACCCGATGCCGATGTTTCAGATTCATTGAAGTGATTGGTTTCTCAAATGCTCAGACTCTTTTAAAGAGGGCGAAATCGTTTAAGAATAACCGAGGCTTTAAGTGGATACTGAAAAGTTCCGTCAGTCTCTGGAGCTCAAGTGGCTTGAATATAACAGAGACAATCGTTCGTGGATCGTGCATTTGGGAATTTGGATCACTAGCCAAGGTCAGCGACGCCCCTCATCGAGCTTCATTTTGGCTACCTTAGCAATTTTGGAGCCCAAGCTAAACCAGCTGATGCCTCTAATGGTAGATCTCAGCAGCAATCCAGATCGGATTGTGGCTGCTCTGGGACTTAACTTTAATCCAGATGAAGCGCTAGAAAGTCTTTATGAGTCTAAAAAAATGCTTCCTGTTAGCGCTGCGCCTCAAGTCGACTGGGGCCTCAAAAAGATTTCACCTCACTGGGCTTCTAAGTGGGCTTCTAAGGCTGATGAGTCCTGCCAAGGCGTTTATGGCGATGATGCGGCTCGCACTTGACCCAACTGCTTAAGGATGGATTTGGCTGTCACTTGTCATTCGTCACTTGTCAATCTTTACTTGTCACGACTCACTTAACCAATGACCAATGACGAATAACTAATGGCCAATGGCCAATGACTTCTTCCCAGCCAAAACCTTCTGGCTTCAGTCGATACCCTTACATAACTTTCAATCCTGAACTGCACTTGAGAGGAATCCGATTAACATGACGCTTACCAACACCCAACCCCAGGCACTGGAATTTGAGTGTGAAACGGGGAATTACCATACCTTCTGTCCCATCAGCTGTGTCGCTTGGCTGTATCAGAAGATTGAAGATAGTTTTTTCCTGGTCATTGGCACCAAGACCTGTGGTTATTTCCTTCAGAACGCTATGGGCGTCATGATTTTTGCTGAGCCGCGCTACGCCATGGCTGAACTTGAAGAGGGCGATATCTCTGCTAAGCTTAATGACTATGAAGAACTCAAGCGTCTATGTTTACGGATTAAGCGCGATCGCAACCCCAGTGTAATCGTCTGGATTGGCACCTGCACCACCGAGATCATCAAAATGGATCTGGAAGGACTAGCTCCCAAGCTAGAGGCTGAAATCGGCATTCCCATTGTGGTTGCCCGGGCCAATGGGTTGGATTATGCCTTCACTCAAGGTGAAGATACGGTCTTAGCCTCCATGGCCCATCGTTGCCCCAGCAAAGCTCCGATGGTCGAAGCGGAGCAAGCAGAGCGCAATGCCATCTCCAAACTACTCAACTTTGGCCGCAAGCAGGAAGAGGTGGCGGCTGAGGAATCCGAGTATGTGGATCATCCTCCTTTGGTGCTATTTGGATCGATGCCGGATCCGGTGGTGACGCAGCTAACGCTGGAGCTTAAGAAACAGGGGATTAAGGTGTCTGGTTGGCTGCCTTCCAAGCGCTACACAGAACTGCCTGTAATTGCGGCAGGATACTATGTCTGTGGCGTCAATCCGTTCCTGTCGCGGACGGCGTCTACCCTGATGCGCCGCCGTAAATGTAAATTAATCGGCGCGCCATTCCCGATTGGACCTGATGGTACGCGTGCTTGGATTGAGAAAATTTGCTCTGTCCTCGGCATTGAACCCAAAGGACTGGAAGAGCGAGAAGCGAAGGTTTGGGAATCCCTGGAAGATTATGTTTCGCTGATTCGAGGCAAATCTGTCTACTTCATGGGGGATAACTTGCTTGAGGTTTCTCTAGCGCGCTTCTTGGTCCGCTGTGGCATGACTGTATCGGAAATTGGCATTCCCTATATGGACAAACGCTATCAAGCCGCTGAACTGGCTTTGCTAGAGAAGACTTGTCGGGAAATGGGGGCGCCTATCCCTAAGATTATTGAAAAACCCGATAATTACAATCAGCTCCAACGAATTCTGGCGACCCATCCCGATCTGGTGATTACCGGCATGGCTCACGCTAATCCCTTGGAAGCCAGAGGCATCAACACTAAGTGGTCAGTGGAGTTTACCTTTGCCCAGATTCACGGCTTTACCAACGCCCGCGACATTCTAGAGCTGGTGACTCGTCCCCTGCGTCGCAACAATAACCTGAAAGAACTGGGGTGGGAGAAACTGGTGAAGGAGGAAGCGACAGTTTAGGAATTGACAATTCAATAACTTGCTCAACTGCAAGAAGATTGCTGGTAAGGGCATGGCATTCAATGGCTAATTCTCAAAAACTATGAGAATTAGTCATCTGAGAGTTTTTATTAATGCTG
The DNA here is from genome assembly GCA_022360135.1 of Pseudanabaenales cyanobacterium. GTDB lineage: Bacteria > Cyanobacteriota > Cyanobacteriia > Phormidesmidales > Phormidesmidaceae > JAKSDM01. The sequence continues at coordinate 3,745 of JAKSDM010000703.1, forward strand.
TTGCGTATTCCGAAAACTCCTCTCATAGCTCTCATAGGCAGTTTTCGGAATACGCGATAACATGGCTTAAATCACCGATGTGCTGCTGGAGCTGGCCAAGTAGGTCTGGAATTGTTGATCCTGTTATCCCGGTGATAAGACGGGGTTGGATGCGCCTGATGGAGTGAGATTGCTAGCCCAGAGTTATACCCAAATTGGCTTTAGTCATGAGGTAAAAACAGCAATGGCCAGCAGTCGCAACCGAACACCTAACTATTCAAAAGCGCCAACAGAAAGCCTAAGACGCATGGGATGTAACATCCCATCACAGAAGCCTGAACCTAAAAATCACTCCCTTAATAAGCCTTTCTACTGGGCAGGGCAACAGCTTGTGGCTTTCTTAAGGTGGCTGCAGAGCTTAACATTTCTAGAAATTCTTGGACTTGTCACTAATCTTGGGATCCTGATTGCGATCGCCGCCTATATAAGCACGGAGAAACAACGACGTGACGCTGAAGTTCTCAATGCATGGCAAACGATCACATTAGCTGATAGATCAGGCAATGGAGGACGTATTCAGGCGTTAGAATTCCTGAACGCGTCGCCAGGAGCTTCCTGGCGACGCAAATTTCCCTGGTTTTGTGCGCCACTCCCACTTTGTACATGGCCCGCAGAAAGCTTGGCTGGCGTCAATCTTGCGGTGGAAATAGCAGAGGCAAGTGAGCAAGACTGGCAAGACGCCTCTTCTAACAAGGGGTACGGAGCACATTTAGCATAGTATTGTTCTACCATGGGCTAATCTGCGAAGAGCCAATCTGGCAGGGGCGTATCTACGGGACGCCAATCTAGAAGGGGCTAATCTGTGGGATGCAAACTTGGAGGGAGCTAACCTGTTTGGAGCCAATTTGGCAGAGGCTTATCTGCTTGGCGCTAATCTGGTAGGTGTTAATCTGCGAGGAGTCAATTTGGCAGGGGCTAACCTTGTGGAATCCAATCTGGGAAGGGCTTACCTGTGGGAGACCAATCTAGAAAGGGCTAATCTAAGGGATGCCAATCTGGCGGGGGCTAACCTAGAGAGAGCTAATCTAGTAGGGGCTAATCTGCAAAGAGCTAATCTGGAAGGTGTTGACTTGCGGGTAGCCAATTTGGCAGGGGTTAAACTGGGAAAAGCTAATCTGATAGGGGCTTTACTTGTGAGCGTCAATCTAGAAGGCGCTGAACTGCGGGGAGTCAATCTAGAAGGCGCTGACTTGCGGCAAGCCAATCTGCAAGGGGTTGACCTAGAGGGAGCTAATCTGGCAGGGGCTTTGCTGTGGCGAGCCAATCTGGCAAAGGCTAACTTGTGGGATGTTAATCTGGTAGGCGCTAACCTAAGGAAAGCTAATTTGGCGAGAGCTGACCTAGAGGGAGCCAATCTGGCAGGGGCTAGCCTAAGGGACGCTAATCTAGAAGAGGCTGAGGATCTAGCACTCACAGAGGCCAAGCTTTGCCATACCATTCTCCCCGAATATATCACCGTCGATCCTGATCGCGACTGTGGTGAGTGACAGCGCTAATTGTTGCTACAAAGGTTGTTGATTGACTGCTGGCCAAAACTACAAGGCTCAACCTAAATGAGATATAAAGCCAGAATCTAGAAGTTAGTCAGGATCTGTACTGTATTCTTTCTCCTGGCTAATGTATTCTCCCTGAGGGATAATTTCCCACGTTAGGTTGGTAATACCAATTCAATATGAGGATGAGCATAATTTAGAGGTTAAAAGCCTTGCTATCAAAGGGTTTAATCTCATCTATTCTGTACAGCTTCATATCCATTTGGTATAA
>JAKSDM010000056.1 GCA_022360135.1 Pseudanabaenales cyanobacterium
CTGCTCACGGGTATTCAGCAGCAGTAGAACGGCGCTGGCGAGTCCATAGCTGAAACCTACCAACACAGACTTACCGATCCCAGACCCACCATCTAAAGGCGCCAGTAGCTTATCTACAATCGTCAGTAACGGCTCCCCCAGTGCAAAACCAATGATCAAGGACCCCATCATGGTAGTCGTGTAAAGAGAATTCGCTGACAGCAGGTCAGGTTTTTCTACAATCATTGGGATTGTGGCCTGTTCCGCTGGGGCGAAGAACTGAGTCAGGGTAGAGACTAAGAATGTAACCAGCAAGAGACTATAAAAGCTCCAAGGAATTCCCATGAAGGCTCCCCAGTCTTTGGCCAACCATAGCAATAAGGGCAGCAGCAGCACGAGTCCGCCTCGCAGTAGGTTGGTCAGCACCAACACCAGCTTCTTGGGCCAACGATCGACAAACACCCCTGCGATGGAACCGAACAGTACAGCTGGAATGGTGAACGCAATCATGATAGTAGACACCCAGCCACTAATGGTTTGTTCAGGGGTTTCAAATTGACTGGCGATAATGGCGATCATCAAGATTAAATAAACCTTATCGGCCAGTTGTGAGAATACCTGGCCACTCCAAAGGGTAAGGAAACGGGTATTCTGTAATACTGGCCAAAACCCTCGCGCCGCTTCTGAAGATGAGGGTAAATCCCTTATCGCCTCAGTTCCTTTGGTTTGATTTAAGACTGCTGGCTGGAAGGGTTGCGAGGACGCCTCATTTGAAATTGACGCTTGAGCGGTGCTAGAGTGAAGAGATTTGCCGTCTCTAGCAGGGGGGGTATCATTCACTGCTTGCTTGGAAACTTGCAGAACAGTTGGGACATCTAAATCAAACTCTCGCAACATAGGTCAACTTAGCTAAGCACTGGCGGAAAGCAAGCATCGATCAGGAGGGCGGAACGAATGGATCGATCGAAATGATACTGGGCGTAATGGCGCAATAAACGCTCTAATCGACGCCAAAGGTTATGGGGAAGGGGCGCAGAGACATGTTTGGATAGCGATGATGGCAACGATATTGACTCTACAGCAAGGAGTTCAGGTTGGTTAAGCTGCTGCAGCAACGTTAGCTCCGAAGCGGTGAGCTGAACAGTGAGTTCTATGGTTTTATCGGCATGGGCGATTGTGCGATAGCCAGGATCGGTTGTTTCTGCTACTCGGGCTCCTGTCAAGGGAGATGAATAGTCAGATGAAGGGGGTTGGGATCTTGCTTCGGGGAGGGTTGGCTCCGTCGGTTGGGTTAGATTGGCGGCGACCCGAGCAACGTCACTCCCTAACCGTCCCAGTTCAGACACCTTTACAATTCCACCAGCCGTAATGCTGAAGCCCGCCCGCCAGTTGGGGTTGCCTAAATCAGGCCGAATTGGCTCCCGAGTAACACAGCACAGATGTACTTGGGGAGCGAGTCCGGCTAACACCAAGAGGTGAAATGTGGCGTGGGTTAAGCAGGCTAGGATAGCTGATTTGGGCGATCGCTCCAGGCGCTCCAGATGTTCTGTCAGCAAATAGAATAGCTCTTCCTGAGGCTGCTCGCTTAAGGCTTGGCAGAGGACCAATTCCGCCAGGTATTGACTGGCCGTCAACTTACCCAAATCTTCACTTAATCCTGGATAGGAGCGGATTGTTTCCGCCTGAACCAGCTTGTCGAGCGTCTTACCCTGGATTAAGAAGAGCTGATTGACGACAAATAGACCACTGCGTCCTGAAAGCCGGGAGTGGTGTTTGCGGGAGCCAGGGGCCAAGGCTCGAATCAAGCCAAATTCCTGAGTCAGAATCGTCAATAGACGGTCGGACTCCCCCATTGGTATGCCCTTGAGATTGATTCCAGTGGCCTTATACGTACGACTCATAGAAAAAAAGTTCGACCTTCTGGAACAGGCTGACATAAAGCTCAGCAGACACATCCAAGGGGTTGGAGACCTACTGGCTTACACTCTAGTTTATTCCTCTAGACTACCCCGAAGACGAACAATATCAGGTCCCCGAGAAGTCCCTAGTCGTGTTGCTCCCGCCATCACCAACGCCAGAGCCTGATCCGGGGTGCGGATTCCCCCTGAGGCTTTGATGCCTAACTGTCCTTTGGTGATTTCCCGCAGCTGTTTCACATCGGCTACGGTGGCGCCTCCATGCCATCCTGTA
>JAKSDM010000635.1 GCA_022360135.1 Pseudanabaenales cyanobacterium
CCGAACGGATCGCCAGCGTATGGGGACAACGTTGGTGATGGCATTGCAACTTCCTCAGCGGATTTTGACGCCTACTGGTTGGGAGCAGAGCAATGAATTGTATCTGGCTCATGTGGGAGACAGTCGTGCGTATTGGATTACTCCCAACTATTGCCATCAACTCACAATTGACGATGACGTGGCTACCCGAGAGGTGATCGCTGGCCGCAGTTTTTATCGATCCTCTAGCCTGCGTCCGGATGCAGGGGCGTTGACCCAAGCCGTCGGCACCCGCGAGGCGAAGTTCATGCACCCTCACATTCAGCGCTTTATCATTGAAGAAGATGGGGTTTTACTCTTATGCTCTGACGGTCTCAGTGACAACGACCGAGTTGAAGAGTCATGGGCCAACTATATTGGTCTGATTGTCAAGCATATTGTCACCCTTGATGCAGCGGTGGAGTCATGGCTTGAGTTGGCTAAGCAGAAAAATGGGCACGATGACGCCTCAGTGGTGCTGATGCATTGCAAAGTCTCACCGGATGCCCTTCCAGTAGACCAATCTAGTGACTTAGCTGCGCCATCAAGAGAGGCTGCTCCAGACTTTGAACTGACCGAGGCGTCCAGGGCGTTGCTCTATGGCGAAAATACCGAGGGCGCCGAAGATGCAAATGAGGCTATCCTCGACGAAGCGACTCGCCCCCGCCCAACCAGCCCGCTTATTCCCGTGTTAATGGCCCTAGTCGCTTTGCTAGTAGTCGGCGCTGTTAGCCTCTTGGCTTGGCGACAGTTTAGCCATTCGGGAGAAGAGTCCCTCTTGCCTCAACCGACTGCTCCCTCAGAATTCCCTTAGTGGCCTATGGATGAATGGAGGATGAAGGATTATAGAGTTATCAGGGATGGGAGAGGACCATCGTATGCAAAGATAGTAAGGTTCTCAGTATTTTGATCTGGGCTAGAGGGAGGCTGCTGGAAAAGCAGGTGACGAAAGAGTAGTGTTACTGACGATTATGAAGGTTGGCGATCGCGTCCGAGTTAAAAAGTCTGTTATGTTTTATAGTCACCCGCAGCATCGCAATAACGCTTTTGATGCTAAGGGGTTAGAAGGCGAGGTCATCAAGGTGATGAAGGACTGGAAAGGTCGGCCGATCAGTCCTACGCTTCCTGTATTGGTTGAGTTTCCAGTGGAAGGGTCTAAGCGATCCTTCAAGGCTCACTTTAAGGGTGATGAGCTTGAGTTAATTGACGGTTAAACTCGAAGAGTCATTAATTTGCATATTCTCCTTCAGGCAAGCAAGCAGTGGTCAATCCGCTGCTCCGCAGAAGTAAGTGACAGCAGTTGGAAATGGAACTTGAGACCGCTATCCAAGAGATTGAGACCAGACCTTAGCTTAGTCTACATGGGATGGCTTACCTCAAGATCCTGAGCTGCATTGACCAACGTCAATAGGGGGCCTGTCTGCTCCTGTCCATTAGTCGCCAGATCACTGTGGCAAAGATAGACTCGCTCCGTCGCCCGTCCTAGCAAATCCCGTAGAATCCGCTCCAGTCTTTCTTCGTTGGCGATTTCAACATCCACTGCGGTTAAGGGGCGTCCTGACCAATTTTGTAGAAAAATGGGCGCTCCAAAGAGGGCGTCTGTCCCGGTTAACCAACGAGGGGAACTGGCGTCTAACCAAAACTGCCAGCGATGGCAGAGGCGTTGAGAGCGATATTGAAATACTGTCGCCAGAGTGACGCCCTGGCGGTTAGGGTCTAGGGGTTTGACGGGATAAGGATTTGCCGTTACCGCCCCTCGACGCAGGAGTTGAATGAAACGACCCACATCACTGGTGAGGTTGTCGGCTGCGATCGCTCCCGCCGACTCAACCCCTTCATATTGCTGTAGCCGACCCTCCACTTCCCAATAGTGCTGAGCCGTTTCCATTAACTCGCGGAGAACAGCCAGCTGATTGTAGGGGAGATAATTGCCGCGCCAGAGAAAACGTTGAATCGCTCGATCTATCAACGTGACTGGATTGGGAATCAAGTGCTGTTGTTGTTGGTGTTTTTGGTCGTCTAACCACTGGAGAATTTCCTCATAGGCTTGGGCGGCTCGATAGCCTAATCGGTCCCAACGCGGGAAGCTGGTCACGGCTAGCAGTTTGGGTTCCTCCACAGCCGGCGCAAAGCAGTGATCGCCGATTAACTCCGCCCGCACCGGATCAATCCGGGTCAAGTCAAACCAAGGTTGACCGATATCCAAACTGGGGGCCTGACTCAGCACCACCAACATTTCCGCCACCGCATCTCGGTCTACTAACCGGCCCAGACCGGGATACACCAGCGTCAGCAGGGTTAATAGCGCCCGAATCAGAGGTGAACTGACCAGCGGCCGTTGATCATTCAGGGATTCCACTGCAATTCCTTTTTTGGCCAAGATTTCGGTGAAGGTGTACCGGGCGATCGCATCCAATCCCGGCCCGATCACCGCCACTTGGTTGGGCCTTACCTGGCGCGTATAAATGGCTTCTGCTATCGTTTCAGCCGTCTGGCGCAATAACTGTCCCCGAGTTGTTTCCTGGATAGACTGGATGGCCTCGGGCAGATTGGGTAAGGCCAGGGGATTACTGACCCACTCCACAACCTTTTCAGCCCAGCCATCTGCCAGAGAATCTGGACCGGATGCAGACAAATCTTCTAGATTGCAGTAGCGCTTCAATCTCTCGATATGATCAGGGTCAGCGCCGACTCCCAAGCGTACTTTTCCTTTAGGGTTATAGGTAAAGGCGCTAGGAATGCCTCGATCTAAGAAGAACTCGAACCAGTGGCGAGCGATCGCCGGATACTCGTCTACATCATCCGCCAGAACCCGGCAATATCGACTCAAAAGCCGATCTTGATAGGTCCTATTGGGTAGCAAATGCCGCCAATACAACTCGGTCATGACGCCATAGGTCAACAAGCCCCGGTTTAAGCAACCGTCTCGCCAGCGGATGAGAGCAGCCCCAATCGCTTGCCACTGGTCGGCAGATCCCTGGCCTGGCATCAGCCCTTGTGAAAGCAGGGCAGGAATGTCTTCCGTAGGGATACCGGCAGAGGCTGCTAGCTGGAGGAAATCGAGGGAACGGCGCACTAATTCGTATTCCCGCCATCCTTCTACCTGGAGTATCCCTTGATCAATTTCCTGACGCCAGAAGCGCGTCGCCAACTCCTGCTCGTTTTCAGGGCGCAGTTTCAAAGCAAACTGCGCCTTTAAACCCAGTTGCTCGATCAGCAGAGGCCAAAACAGCATCACTTCATCCTGGATGAAGCCTGCTGGGGTAGTGGAGTGAAATGGATATCGCCCATGGGTTGCGGCTGCGATCCGATCCGCCAACGCCATGCGATTATCTCCATTAGCCGCAAATACCAGTAGACTGGGTCCGGTTTGAGGCGGTTTGGGAATTTGACTTTCTAGAGGCCAGGTCTCTGCCCAGTGAACCAATTGTTGAACCAGGCGAGTCGTTTTGCCACTGCGAGTCAAGCCGTTAATCCAAAGGGATGCGATCGCCACAGGGGACCTCATAACAGGGGAAGGAACGCGATTGAGTGGAATGAGTAAACGATTTGAACATTAGAGGGAGCAGGGGGAGCAGGGGAGAGGCTCTAACAGCAGGTTGTAAGTGGTTGCGCAAAATTAATTACACAGTCTATGTACGGTAAAAACAGGGTGTCATGTTGAGTGGAGCGAAGCGGAATCGAAACATCTCAGACTTTAGTGGGAGATTGGGATTCCTCGCTTCTCTCGGAATGACACTAGGTATTTGTGAA
>JAKSDM010000152.1 GCA_022360135.1 Pseudanabaenales cyanobacterium
ACGCTTGGCTGAACGGCGCCGAAATCGACTGGTCACAACTCCACCGGGACATCAAGCCAAAGCGCATCAGCTTACCTGCCTATTCATTCGACAGGAAACGTTTTTGGTTCGCGGAGGCGCGGGAGGAGATGCGTAAAGCAGCGACTGCTTCGGGAGCGTCCGGGCCTAACGGCGCGCCGGGCGGCAACGGCGCCCGGTCAACATCGGCCAGGCTGGCTGAACCGGCCAAATCGGTTCGGACACCGCTGCTCAAATCACCGTCGCCAGCTATCTCAACGGAGTCAATCGCAGAGGTGCTGGCGCGTACGTTGGCAGAAACACTCTACATGGATGTAAGCGACATCAAGCTCGGAGATCCATTCAGCGACATCGGTTTGGATTCCGTGACCGGAGTGGAATGGATTCAGGCGGTCAATCGACACTTCGGCGTCAAGATATCCGCCACCCGAGTTTACGACCATTCCAATATCCTCGACTTCGCAGCCTTTCTCTCCAGCCAATTGGAGCGGCGGCCCGCCCAGAAAATTCAGGAACTCGCCAGCGCTGGAACGGCTTCATTGGACGAAGTCCTCGAACGCGTTCGGAGTGGCGATCTGGATGTCGGAGAAGCAGAATACCTGATCGAGAACCTTAGCCTGTCCGAAGTCTACGAAGGGAAATCATGAGCCTGAAACAGATCCTAGAGTCACTACGAGAGGGCAAACTCAGCGTCGCAGCGGCGCGCCAGAGTATCGTCGGGACCAACGGCGCCGCGACGACGACGAATGGACATACAGCCATTGAAACCCGATCTCAGATTGTTGCGCCCACGCTGGGCGAGGCTTCCCTTGAGACAGTGCTCGAAAGTCTGCAAAACAGCCTTGCCGCCGCGCTTTATATGGACGTCGATGACATTGGAATTGATGTTCCTTTCACGCAATTAGGTCTCGACTCGATTGTGGGCGTGGAATGGATTCATGCGGTTAACAAACAATATGGACTCAAGATTCCGGCGACGCGGGTTTATGATTGCCCGACCATTGTCCAATTCGCAACCCTCCTGAGCGCCGAACTCAAGGCGCAGGCGCCTCTGTCAGCAAGCGCTGTCCCGTCTGTTTCTCTGCAACAAATCCCACAAGCAGCGGCTGCCAGTTCGAACGTGCAAAACACGGCGGCCAAGATTTCGCCGCCAGCGCAAGCCCTAGAAGACATCGCCGTCATCGGGATGTCCGGAAGGTATCCAGGCGCTGCCGATCTTCGCCAGTTTTGGGACAACCTGAAACACGCTCGAAACTCGGTGGTTGAAATCCCAGAGGATCGCTGGGACGTCAGCGAATATTACGATCCCGATCCGGCCAAACCTGGCAAGATTTACTGCAAGTGGCTTGGCGCCTTGGATGATATCGATTGTTTTGACACCTCGTTCTTCATGATCCCGCCCGCCGAGGCCGAACTGATGGACCCGCAGCATCGGATCTTTCTTGAGGAAGCCTACAGGGCGTTCGAAGATGCCGGCTACAGCCCTCAGGCGCTGGACGGCAAAAAGTGCGGCGTCTACATGGGCATTATGAACAGCGAGTACGTCCACTTGCTATCGAAGCAGCAGGCCAAGGGGCTGAACACAGGCAACAGCTATTCCATCGCCGCCGCCCGTATACCCTATCATTTGAATCTTAAGGGGCCAGCGATCCCGATTGACACCGCGTGCTCGTCGTCGCTTGTCGCCGCCCATCTGGCCTGCCAGGCATTGCGCAGCGGCGAGATCGACATGGCGCTGGCGGGTGGCGTCACGCTTTACCTAACCCCGGCCTCCTATGTCGGCATGTGCGCAGCGGGAATGCTTTCTCCGGACGGTCAGTGCAAGTCGTTTGATGATTCGGCCAACGGTTTCGTTCCCGGCGAGGGTGTGGGCGTCGTTGTGTTGAAACGGCTCGAAGACGCGCGACGCGACGGCGATTGCATTCACGGCGTGATTATCGGCTCAGGAATTAATCAGGACGGCCGCACTAACGGCATCACGGCGCCAAGTGTTCAGAGCCAGATCGAACTGGAACGCAATGTTTATGACAGGTTTCAAATCGATCCGGCAACGATCAGCTACGTGGAGATGCATGGCACTGGTACTAAGTTGGGCGATCCGATCGAACTCGAAGCCCTGACCAACGTGTTTCGCGAGAAGACCGACCGACGGCGTTATTGCGGTCTGGGATCGGTCAAAAGCAACATCGGTCATACATCGGCGGCGGCAGGCATGGCCGGAATCCACAAGGCGCTGCTGTCGCTGCAACACCGACAACTGGCGCCCAGTTTGCACTTCAATCATCCCAATGTTCACTGCGATTTTGAAAATTCGCCCTTCTATGTGAACACAGAACTGAACGACTGGAACTCACTTGAAGGCTACCCCAGACGCGTCGCGGTGAGTTCGTTCGGCTTCAGCGGCACCAACGCGCATCTTGTGATCGAAGAATATGTTCAGGCTGAACCTGTCCCTGAACAATCAGAAATAAGCTCGCCAATTCCCGTGGTACTGTCGGCCAGGGATGAAGATCGTCTGCGCGATGTCGCGGGAAATCTCCGCGCGTTTTTGACGCTGGACTCCCAGACGCCGCCT
>JAKSDM010001551.1 GCA_022360135.1 Pseudanabaenales cyanobacterium
AGAGGTCTCTCGATCAGCATCGCCGCTCCGGTCACGGCCAACTAAATATGGACAAATGTCACTGAATTAGGGGCTGCCTCCCCTGTCTCCTCAACTTTTTTGTCCTAAACCCCTCATAAACAAACTGGCGAATTAGCAGACTTAGGGACTCACCAGACCCCATCTATCAACTTAAATATTTGCCGTCTTCATTATTCAAAATTCGGCGGCTAGAGCTCGGCTTTAGCCGCTCTTCTAGAGGTATTTAGTCCTAAAGTCCATTTCTCAGAGACTCAAGGTCTTCGTAGATATCAGCACATAACCTTTCCTATTTTTCCTGATTAGGCTGTCATCGTTTGATCACTATAGTAGTGAGCCGCTTAATACACGCAGCACATTATAGATAATGAAACACTCTGTATTCAGTAAAATCACTGATTAAATCTTAAAAATAGCCCTCTAGACTCTTGTGTTCTTGGAATTCCTGATATCCCAATGCAAGAGTCTTCTTCACTTCCTAAGACTTAGATATTCTCCGGAATGTCCATTCAAAACTTCGTAAATATGGAAACGTCCATGAAAATCAATCACCAATCCCCTATTTCTTTCCGTATTATTTGAGTCTCTTAAGCATGATTCGTATCTTACTTGTAGATGATCAAGCAATCCTGCGCCAAGCTTTGAAGGCTTTGCTGGAAAAAGTATCGGACTTTCAAGTAGTGGGCACTGCAAGTGATGGGCAGGCCGCTATTGAGCAGGTAGCGGCTAAGCGTCCGGATGTGGTGTTGCTTGACATTCAAATGCCCGTAATGGACGGACTGACAGCAAGTTGGCTGATCTCACAACGCTTCGCCGACACTAAGGTGATTGTCTTAAGCGGACATGATGATAACGCTTATCTGGCCAGGGCTCTGAAAGCAGGCGCCAAAGGATATCTGCTTAAGAACACAGGCGCTAAAGACTTGGCTGACACAATTCGCAATGTCCACAGGGGTTATGGCCAATTTGGCCCCGGCCTACTTGAGAAAATGGCTGCGGGAATGTCAACTTCAGCTAATTCAGAGTCTCAACAAGAGACTTCGGAATTGCCCGCACTACCGTTGCCAGAACTAGAGTTCAGACATCTTCTGAACGGCTTTGACACAGAGGAACTGCTAACCGTCGTCCAACAGGTTACAGAGCAGGAAACTGGATCTGAATTACTAGCTCATTTGGAACAACATCTCAAGCACCAGCCAAACTCTCTGGCGGCCCTATATTTGTCGGGCGCTCTAAGCCATAAAGAACAGAATCCAAAAGCGACTACTCTGTCCTATTTGAGAGTGGGTTTTAAGGAGGGGCTTAAGCAGGGGCTATCCCAAGAAAAATTAATGCTGTTCTATCGAGAAGCCGCATCGCTAGAGCCTCAAGAAGCCTTCACTTGGGTGGTTAGGGAGGGAGGACCCTGGGATACCAAAGACGGTGTTTCTTTTCTGCTCCAAGAAGCAGCGGAAATCTTTGGGCCAGAGTCTGAACAGCGCCGCACCCTCCAAAACCTTTGGCGAATTAAGGCGATGTTTCAGCTGAAGGAAGGGATTGCATCTATCAATTCAAAAGTAACAGATCTGCAACAAGGGTTTGAACGGCTCGGCCAGGTAGTGCAATTGGGAGGTATACAACAGTAATTATGCTGAAGCAAATCGATAATTTAACTCATGTTGAGCAGGAGTTGGACAACTTACACGGCCAGATACAAATGTATCTCGGTGAGCTTGAAAATCTAGCGGCCGTGCAGGCGCAATTCGAGACCCTGTCCATTACCCACCAGAAATTTGAGAGCGCCATCGCGGACACCCGGGAAGCGTTGGAAAACATTAACCAGTTTCAGGCAAGTTTCGATATTCGATTCAAGCAACTAGAAGCAGGCATTGAAGATCAGGTTGGGTCATTTCAAAGTTCGATTCAAGGGCTTCAGCACGAAAATCGGTCAAGGCTAGGCGCTATCGAGCAGGCTCAGGAGATGACTCAGGCCTGTTTGAGTGAACTTGAGGCTAAGATTCAGTTCAAGGTCGAAGAACTGTCCGGAGGAATTTCAGACCTCCGAAATCGTCTGGGAGCTTTCGATCAAGCTCAGATAGAAGGGTTGTCTAGAGAAATTGTAAGACTCCAGAATGGATTCAATCCAGCTGATAAAGCTCGGATGGACAGCCTTTATGAAGAACTGGCGAAAGTCCAGCATGTACTCAGCACGACTAGTCAGGCTCAATTCAATGACCTATCTGAGGAGATGGGGAATATGAGGCGACAGGTTGAGCAACGACTAGCGACTATCTCAGGAGAGTGGGAAAGACAGCAAGAATCTATGCAAATACTTGTCGATGAATTTGAAGAAAGACTCAAGAGTGAGCTGAACACTGCCCTCAGTCGAGCCAACCAAGGTGGGTTAAACTCTCTCCATGTCGATAAGCTAGAACACTTAGATGTTCGTGTTCGGGGAATCCGAACCTCGCTTAAAAATCTGGATAGAGAATTTCGGATGACCCGCAACTGGTTATCCACTGTAGTTGTGATAGTTGGATTATCCCTTGTGTTTGTAATCTGGATCATGCTCTGAAACTGACAGCAAAGCTTGATCCAGTTAACGAAAGAGGGCTGGCGGAACAAATCTCCTAAAGCATGAAAATCTCGATTCCCGACTTCTTAACTCAGCAAATACTATAGATTAGTTGGAACGCCCATTTGCTAATCTGGGCAATCTCTTTACAAGGGATTGCAGCGAGTGGTTGGTTATGTGCTAAGTTTATAAATCGTGTCCGTTGAAGGATTAAACCCCCAATCCTTCTAAATGGGTCGCTAACTCAACGGTAGAGTACTCGGCTTTTAACCGATTAGTTCCGGGTTCGAATCCCGGGCGACCCAGTTTTTCACAATGTTTTCAATATTCCTAAGCCGAGGGTCGGTTACTCCCCTCGGTTTATTTGTTTTGCCTGATACTGGGGCAAACCCTCTGAGTTCTGATATCCTTAACATTAATTTCAGATTGCGAAAACATTTCGTCGCAGAGTTGAAATCTAGCTTAAGATTGGTTAGGTAAGAATACCTGCTTTTCACTAAAACTGATTGCCTAAGGCTGAGAAGTAGACTAGGAGGAAATTTATGGCGCTCGTCCCAATGAGGCTTCTGCTGGATCATGCGGCGGAGAACGGTTACGGCATCCCAGCTTACAATGTTAATAATCTAGAGCAAATCCTGGCCATTATGCAGGCTGCTGATGAAGCTGACAGTCCTGTCATTTTGCAGGCATCTCGGGGGGCTCGCAAATATGCGGGAGAAAATTTTCTGCGCCACCTCGTTTTGGCGGCTGTGGAAACCTATCCTCATATCCCCGTTGTATTGCATCAGGATCATGGTAATGAGCCCGCCACCTGCTACTCTGCCATGAAAAACGGTTTCACTAGCGTGATGATGGATGGCTCGCTGGAAGCCGATGCTAAGACCCCCGCCAGCTTCGAATATAATGTTTCAGTCACCCGTGAGGTGGTAAAGGTGGCTCACTCTATTGGTGTTAGTGTTGAGGGTGAGTTAGGTTGTTTGGGGTCTTTAGAAACTGGTAAAGGTGACAAGGAAGATGGTCACGGGTTTGAGGGAGCCTTGAGCAAAGACCAGCTGTTAACTGACCCTGACGAGGCCGTTCAATTTGTCGAGGCGACGCAGGTGGATGCGCTGGCAGTTGCCATTGGCACTAGCCATGGCGCTTACAAGTTCACCCGCAAGCCAACGGGAGAAATTCTGGCTATTAGCCGCATTGAGGAAATTCACTCTCGCCTGCCCAACACCCATCTAGTGATGCACGGTTCTTCTTCTGTGCCCCAAGAATGGCTCGACATGATCAACCAGTATGGGGGGCAAATTCCTGAGACCTATGGTGTGCCCATTGAAGAGATTCAGAAGGGGATAAAGAGTGGTGTGCGCAAGGTGAATATCGACACCGATAACCGTCTAGCGATCACCGCCGCCATTCGTGAAGCCGCCGCCAA
>JAKSDM010001514.1 GCA_022360135.1 Pseudanabaenales cyanobacterium
CAATAGCTTGGCCATTTCGCGGCCTCGTTTGGTGGTTTTGCCTTCGATCACCTGGTTGTGGAAGCCGCCATTGCGCAATAACCCCCAATCGAGCCAGAAGCGCGGACGCTTTGCTGGGTCGGCTAAGGTATCAGCGGTTAGTTTGAGCAACTCAGAATTGGCCAGAGAGCGAAATGCGCCCAGCCATCCGTCAAGGCCGATCCAAAAGGCAGGAGAAAGAGCAGCGGCATTACCAAATTGCTCGGGTCGACGACAGGCGCTATAGAAAGCGGCGAGGCCGCCATGGGAAGCGCCCATAATCATCGTCTCCTGGGGCTGTGATAAAGTGCGATAGCAACTATCGATAAAGGGCTTCAGCTTGTCAGCCAAATAGTTGGCGTAGGTTTCAACTCCGCAGCAGGATGGTTGGGGGGTCAGCAATCGGGGAGAGAGGGGGGCGTGGGTATACTCTTTTTCCCGATCAATTGGGTAAACTGCCACGACGATAACTTTACGGATGGCATTCTGGTGGTAGAGCTCACTGAGCGTCTCCGCCATCCGCCAGGATAGTCCGCTGGCGCCGCCTGGGAAGAATGCGGCGTCCCCATCGTTCATATAAAGGACCGGATAGTGCGTCCCCGACTCTTCATAGTCTCGAGGGGCAAAGACTTGAACTTTACGAGGTTCTCCACCGACATCGAGGGCCTCGTAGGTATGGAAAAATCCAGCAGAATGGCCTTCATCGTGGAACCAGGCCCGTTGCTCACCTTTGTAGAATTCGCTCATTAGGGTTCTCTCCATTGAAGATGAATACGGGGAAAGTAAAGTGAGTTTATCCGATAGCGCACTCGACTGTAGTTGTTTAGACGACATCTGTCGTGCTTTCGCCCTTTGCTCATCCTAAGGTATAGCCTTCTCGCCTGTGTTGAATACATCTCAGTGAAGGCAGGGTATAGGGTACAGGGTATAGGGCGTAGTCAATGCAAATGAGAACCGCGATAACTACATGGATTAGGGAAGGTATTTGCTGAAGGGCGCTAACCTACTTAAGTCAGTAAGACAAAAGTAAGTAGATAAACCCAGATCACCTTACTTTTTGGACACCTTATGCTTACTGACGCCGAGATTGGGAAATCCTAAATTGATCATCAGAAAAACGGCGTGAGAGAACATTCATTGCCATTTTTTCTGTTCATAACATTTAGGAGTTTTGGAACAATGTCTCAGTC
>JAKSDM010000377.1 GCA_022360135.1 Pseudanabaenales cyanobacterium
AAGGTTTGCAACTCATCCAGCTCCCCCACCTCTGGTATCTCCTCGGAGCTATAGGAATCTGGCAATCGTTCGGTGACTTGCTTGACCCAGGTGATCACAGTTGTATGGTGAACGCCGGTGATTCTTTCAATGGCCCTGAAGCCACTGCCATTAAGGGACATTTTGAGACAGATTCGTCGAACGTCATCGCTATAACCGCGTTGCGTTTGAGGATTTTCTACGAATTGACGGCCGCAATAGACACAGATGTGATTTTGTTTGCCTCGTCTCATCCCATTCTTACGGATATGACTTGACTGACATTCAGGACATTGCATGGCGATGCTTCCTCTAATTCCTCCCTCAATTATGCAACGCCAAAATTTTTGCCTAAGCTAACACCATACGAATGCGATAATCCAAGTCTGTTTTCATTGCGTCACCCTTGAGCCCTGCACGGGCGCGGAATATATACCCCTGCCGTAAGTCCAAAAGGAGACGGGCACGTTCTAAAGACGGAAAATCATGGGGTAGTGCACCGTTTTCCTTTGCCAGGTCAAATCGTTTCGCTATGCGAGCATCAGTTTCTTGGATCGCTGTTCTTAAAAATTCTTCTACACCGTCCACTTCACCAGCACTGGTGGCAACACAGGAACTCAAAAAGCAACCTCGTACCCCACTTTCATGCTGGGTTGCATAATCAATCACAGCTTCTATGAAGGCGCGGACAGCTTGATAAATGTCGGTTTCACTCTCGAAGGCCACCAATGGTGCGCAGGATTCGTTGGCTGCGTAACGCTCAATGGCCTGCCTGTAAAGATTTAGCTTATCGCCGAAGGCGGCATATAGGCTCGGCGCTTTAATGCCCATGGCATCGGTCAAATCCTTGATCGACGCCCCCTGATATCCCTTGTTCCAAAAAACCTGAACTGCGGCCATTAGGGCTTCATCCCGATCGAATGAACGGGGGCGCCCTGTCTTTTTTATAATGTTCATTACAAAACCCCTTGACGTTTCTATTTTTCAATTTTATAGTATTCATTACAAAAGTTTTTTAATGTTCGTTACAAAAACTAGGCAACAAGTTTATGTCATCTATAAAACTCTCTCCAGGTAAGGTATTCCCTCAAATGACCTTGGCGAAATTTGGCGGCGGTAAAGTTGTTCTCGGCAGGCCTTCTGACCCTGATTCCTGGCAGCTTGTTGTGGTCTATCGAGGCAAGCATTGTCCTCTATGCACGGACTATCTGATGGAATTGAATCAGCTGCTTCCTGAGCTGGAGGCTCTGCATGTGGATGTGGTGGCTGTGTCTGCTGACCCCGAAGAAAAAGCAACGATTCAGCTGACTAAGGTCAATCCAAAATTTGATGTTGGCTACGACCTGTCCGTGGAGCAGATGCAAGCACTCGGACTCTATATCTCTCATCCCCGCTCTCCTGAAGAGCACGATCGCCTCTTTGCAGAACCTGGGCTGTTTATGATCAACTCAGAGGGTGCAATTCAAATTGTTGACATTTCCAATGCCCCCTTCACTCGGCCCAATCTCAAGACCGTGCTCATGGGGCTGAAATTTCTTCGCGATCCAGCAAACAACTATCCGATCCGTGGCACCTATCAATAACCCCTTGTCGTTCCCCTTGTTTTACATATCAAAAAATCAATTTTAGGAGGCTAATCGCCATGTCAGTTGCTTCGTCACTGTTTTCGCAACCTGCGTCCACAACTCCGAATACTGGTAAGGACATCGTCTTATTGACAGGAGCTACAGGCTACATTGGCTCTGTTGTGGCAGAGCGTTTACTGGCTGATGGATATCAGGTGCGCGGATTGGTGCGCTCAGAAAAATCG
The DNA here is from genome assembly GCA_022360135.1 of Pseudanabaenales cyanobacterium. Lineage (GTDB taxonomy): Bacteria > Cyanobacteriota > Cyanobacteriia > Phormidesmidales > Phormidesmidaceae > JAKSDM01. The sequence goes on from JAKSDM010000377.1 coordinate 1,829, forward strand.
GCGCAAAAAGCGGCGAGGCGAGGTGTTGAACCCTGGTTGGGTAATTTATCCGATGCTGAATCTATCGCCAAGGCCATGGATGGGGCCGCTGCTGTTATTCACACGGCAGCGCTGGGCGGACCCGAGCCAGGCCAGAGTATTGAACAGGCTGTTGCAACAGCTGTTAAGATTTTAGAAGTGTTGCGATCTCTAACAGAGAAGCACGGTATCCGCTTAATTTCAACTAGCGGTGCGTCACTTTACGGGGATACAGGGGAGAACCTCGTTAACGAATCTTCTCCCACACAAGTTCCACCTTTTTTACAGCCTCTGACTGACATCGAAACCCAATTGAGCGCAACGCCACATGTTCACATAATGCGTAATTCTATGGTTTACGGACGTGCTGGTGGCAGTGGCATTCTATCGGTCATTCAGAGTCTCCAATCCCGAGGTCGGGCAGCATTTGTGAATGAAGGTATCCAGTTATCGTTTGTCCATGTAGATGATTTGGCCGATCTTTATGTGCGCTTGCTAAAACAGCCCGATGCCCCATCACTTGTTTTAGCGGCTAGTCAAATTGTCTCTGCCAAAGACTTCACGGCAGCAGCGGCCGCGGCCGCAGGCGTCGAAGAGCAATTTGACCAGCTCTCTCCCCAAGAGGCCGTAGCCGATTTTGGTGATATGGGACACTATCTAGCTCGCAACATGCGTATTTCAGGGGCTTTGGCACTGGAAGCACTTGACTGGACGCCCTCAAGTCCTTCCCTACTCCAGGAGTTGCGAACGGGTTCATATCAATATGCCATCCTCTAATTTTGTTTGAATTCCATGATTTTGATGCTTGATTTCTGGCTCTGCCGAATGATGCTCGGACAAGGTGTAGCATTTCCAGTTCGATCCACCAATAATTCAGATGACCTACCTGGTCTCTATTAGCACCACATCGTCGGACACAACTACCCAGAGAGAATAGTCTCCGATGGTGAACCTTACGAAGAAAATGGTGGATAATAACGCAATGCACCGGAGCTGTGAATACCATTGATTTTGAATGGACAATTGCTAGTCGCAGCCCGGTGATTGCAACCGTTATGCATTAAGTCCCTGGTGGAAACGTAATGGGGCATGTTTAGAATCAAGTTTATGTTTCGAAGCGCCTAAATCCCTTGCTCTATAGGATTTCAGGGCAAAAGTGTAAAGTTATTTCTAAACGCCCCTAACTTACCCTTGAGCAGTCACCCAAAAGGTCAATTCGGTGAACAGAATATTTAAGCACAAATTCAAACTCATTGGCGCCGCACTCTTAACCCTGACTGCCTTGCTCGGGGGAGCCGCAACCTACCTCGTCCGCCGCTCGTTTCCCCAAGTCAAGGGGATCATTTA
>JAKSDM010000389.1 GCA_022360135.1 Pseudanabaenales cyanobacterium
CTTTTCCCCTCATGTCCACAAAAGTGGGGATCAGTAAGGGTGTTAAGCGCCCTATGATGGATTCCTACACAGGAGGCACACCCTCAACCCCTTTTTTTCTCGTTCGCTATGAGAGTATTTCTGCAACAGTGGGATGCTCCCATTCTCGCTTGAGTTGAATACATCGCGGCAAGGTGGGGTGTGGGGTATGGGGTGTGAGGTGTGAGGTGTGGAGTGTAGTCAATGCATTTGAAAACTAAAATATCAGCTCAGCACATGTGGAACCCTAGAGTAAGCGTTTTTATTATCATCTGGTTTGGGCAACTGGTCTCGCTCGTGGGATCAGGGTTGGCGAGCTTTGCGATTGGGATCTGGGTCTACCAACAGACTGGCTCCGTGACGAATTTTGCCCTGATTAATCTATTCACGTTTCTACCCAGCATTGTCCTCCTCCCTTTCGTGGGTGTGTTGGTAGACCGCTGGAATCGGCGTCAGGCGATGTTAGTGAGTGATGCAGGGGCAGGCTGCTGCACGATCGCCCTCGCCTTGCTGCTGTTTACGGGGCAGGCCAGTATTTGGCCAATCTACTTTGTGGTTGCCGCCAGTTCAACCTTTAACGCCTTTCACTGGACAGCTTACATGGCCGCCATTCCCCTCCTGGTTCCGAAAGCTCACCTCGGACGCGCCAATGGCATGGTGCAACTTGGGCATGCTATCTCACAACTGATGGCGCCGCTGTTAGCCGGTATCTTGGTCGGCGTCATCCAGGTTCAGGGGGTCGTTCTGATTGACTTTACGACATTTCTTTTCGCCTTCGCCACACTGCTGCTTGTCCGCATCCCTAAACCGAAGTCTACCCCCGCAAATTCGGTAGGCGATCGCCCACTGCTGCGAGAAATTTCCTCTAGCTGGACTTACATTCGGACCCGATCTGGACTGCTGGGGTTGCTGATCTTCTACAGTGTCACAAACTTTACCTTGGGTATTGTCGAAGTATTGTTCACGCCCTTAGTCTTAAGCTTTGCGTCTGCTGCTATATTGGGAATGATCTTGTCAATTGGCGGCAGCGGCATGTTGTTGGGCAGTGTGGTCATGAGTGCTTGGCAAGGAGCAAAGCGCCGTATTATGTGCGTTTTCAGTTTTACACTGCTGCAAGGGATAGTATTGTCTATCAGTGGATTACGACCCAGCGCCTCACTGCTGGCGGCGGCGGCATTCGTGTTTTTGTTCAGTACTCCGTTGATTATGGCCTCCAGCCAAGCGATCTGGCACAGCCAAGTTCCGTCCGATTTACAAGGAAGGGTGTTCGCCATCCAACGCACCGTTGGCTTATCCTCCTTGCCGGTCGCCTATCTTCTGGCTGGCCCGCTGGCCGATCGCATCTTTGAACCCTTGTTAACTGTGAGGGGTCCTTTAGCCAACAGCATCGGACGGATCATCGGCGTGGGTCCCGGACGTGGTATTGCGCTGCTGTTTATCGTACTCGGAGGATTCAATGTGCTGATTGCAACTATAGGCTATCTCTATCCGCCTTTGCGATTTGTGGAGGAGGATGAATCACAATATAGCGGTGCTCAATTGCATTGACTACACCCCACACCCTACACCCCACACCCCACCTTGCCGAAATATTTTCAATCCAAGTGAGAATTGCTATAACTTACCCTTGGCGCAGTCCCCCTGAAGGTCAATTCGGTGAACAGAATATTTAAGCACAAATTCAAACTCATTGGCGCCGCACTCTTAACCCTGACTGCCTTGCTCGGGGGAGCCGCAACCTACCTCGTCCGCCGCTCGTTTCCCCAAGTCAAGGGGATCATTTACATCCCTGGTTTGGCAGGGGACGTAGAAGTGGTGCGGGATGCATGGGGCGTCCCCCATATTTATGCGTCGAATCAACATGACCTATTCCTAGCGCAGGGCTATATTCATGCTCAAGATCGCTTCTGGCAAATGGACTACTGGCGCCATATCGGCTCAGGGCGGCTAGCAGAACTGTTTGGCCCATCACAGGTTAATACAGATAAGTTTCTGCGAACTTTGGGGTGGGCGCGAACAGCTAAACAAGAACTCTCACAAGCTGACGCCAATACCCGGGAGATCTTGCAAGCGTATGCCGACGGCGTCAATGCTTATCTGGGCGATCGCCCCCATGAACCCAGTCTAGAACATACCGTTTTAAAGCGACTCAACCCGACCTATCAGCCAGAACCTTGGCGACCAGAACATACCTTAACCTGGGTAAAGGTTATGGCGCTGGATTTGAGCACGAATCTAGAGACTGAAGTTCAACAGGCCATTTTGCGTCAAACCCTAACCCCCGCTCAGATCAGCGATCTGTTTCCGCCTTATCCCCAGGATCGCCCAATCATTGCGCCTAATCCGATCCCTGCTGCAACCGTTGGTTCTATTCCGGAGACACATTCTGTCACTAATTTCACTGCTGGCTCCTTCGGTTTACCGGCCTTAGAAGCGATCGGGCGATCGCTTGATACAGTCCGCAATTTACTTGGCCAACCTGGGGATGGAGTGGGTTCAAATAGCTGGGTTATTTCTGGCCAGCGTACGACGACAGGTCAGCCAATTCTCGCCAATGACCCGCACTTGGGAATTCAAATGCCCTCAATTTGGTACGAAGTCGGTTTGCATTGCCAACCTCAAGCCCCTTCGTGTCCCTATAATGTGAGCGGGTTCTCGTTTGCCGGCATGCCCGGCGTCATCATTGGGCATACCGATCACATCGCCTGGGGGGTTACCAATGTTGATCCAGATGTCGCGGATTTATTTGTTGAAACGATTAATCCAACCAATCCTGACCAATACCAGGTGAATGGTGAATGGATAAATATGCAGCTTGTGCAAGAAACGATTCAAGTGGCGGGAGGCGAGGCGGTTCCCCTGACAGTGCGCTATACCCGCAACGGTCCCATCATTTCTGACACCTATCAAGACTTAGAAAATTTCAGGGACAAAACCCCTATCCCGCTGCCAGAAAACTACGCCTTGGCTCTGCGTTGGACAGCGCTGGAACCTGTGAATACGTTCCGAGCAATCTGGAAAATGAACCAGGCTCAAACCTGGCAAGACTTCCGAATGGCGGCAAAAGACTTCGAGGCCCCCTCTCAGAATTTTGTCTATGCAGACACTATGGGCAATATTGGGTATCAAATGACAGGCAAAGTTCCGCTGCGCACTAGTGGAGATGGAACAGGACCGATTCCCGGATGGGACGAGGATCATCAATGGCGAGGATATATTCCGTTTGAGCAACTTCCCTTTACCTTGAATCCATCTGAGGGCTACATTGCTACCGCAAATAATGCAGTCGTAGGTTCAAATTACCCGTATTTCATTACGCATC
>JAKSDM010001268.1 GCA_022360135.1 Pseudanabaenales cyanobacterium
CGATTTACTTGAAGTTTTCTCCGATCCTGAAGTCATGCAGTTCTATCCGAAGCCATTTGATCGCCAGATGACTCAGAGCTGGGTCAAGCGGAATATCCAGAGATATACCCAACATGGGTTTGGTCTGTGGGCGCTAATTCTCAAGCAGAGTGGCAAACTGATTGGCGATTGTGGATTAGTCGTGCAAGAAGTTGATGGGGTTGAAGAGGTGGAAATTGGCTACCACGTTCGTCGTGATTTATGGGGGCTGGGTATCGCGACGGAAGCGGCTCAAGCCTGTCGTGATTACGGAGTTAATCAGTTGGGTTGTGACAAACTTATTTCCTTGATTAATCCTGCAAACAGGGCCTCGCGTCGGGTCGCCGAGAAAATTGGGATGAAACTAATTAAGGAAATGGAGTGGAGAGGGCGCCTGACTTGTGTTTATCTATATCAGGCTGCCGTGAGGTTATTGATAAGATGAATAAATTTTGAGCCGTAACGCGCTAGACAGCTCAATAACGGTGGTTAAGGCTCCAATCAGCAAAATTTCCTTGTCATCTTGATAAATAAACGCCTAACGCATCCTACCCAGCTGGAAACTAAGGAGAAGAGAAAAGTTTCACTACATTGCGTGTTTCGTCTGTGAACGCATCCAACTCCTCATTTTCTAACAAACCAAGGGCATGCATTGAACAGAGCTGCTCTAGCGCCTGAGACCTCCTGGGGTTATTGAACATGCGCGCTATTTCTCGATCTCGCTGTTGAATGAGTTCGTAAATTTTAAGATATCTCTGATGCGAACTTAAAGGCGACGTAGCAGCAAGCTTTGTCACCTCCTGTAGCGTCTGGCCACAAAATCGTTCTAAGGCGACCTCACGAAGTTTGCGGAACTTCTTCCAATCCGATTCTGAGATAGAACTTGCCATGTTGGTGATTGATACTTGGAATGTTACCCTACCAGACTATAAGTGGTTGCGCAAAATTAATTACACAGTCTATGTACGGTAAAAACAGGGTGTCATGTTGAGTGGAGCGAAGTGGAATCGAAACATCTCAGACTTTAGTGGGAGATTGGGATTCCTCGCTTCTCTCGGAATGACACTAGGTATTTGTGAAATTTCAATGCCCAGGTACTTAACTATAAGGGGGAAGCCTATATTCTGAGCTGATCCCCGACGCAAATTGTTTTTCCTGCTTCAGTGACCGGCAGCTGCGTGTTGATCGCCAATCGGTAGAAGTGGTTAAAGCGCGATCTCTCCACCCATTCGGGCAAAGTTTCTCGTCGTTTGGCCACAAACGTTTTTTGGAAGTTTGGGTAAGCTTTTCCGGTTTTAGCGTCACGTGTGGGTACGACGCAGCGTTGGCAAGGGTTAACGCCGATAAACTGGACCTCTCCAATCTGGAAATTAACCCCTTTTTCGGCATGGGTAAACAGCCGATCTTCCCAAAAGGCAGGGACGCCTGAAATTTCAATATTGGGGCGAAAGCGTAGGCAAACCTCTTCAACGTTAAGTCCGGGATACCATGACGCGATCGCGTCTAGTGTGGCTGTGCTGATGATGGTTGGCCCCGCAGCCGTCGTATCATCTGGAAATCCTGTTTCCAGGTTTTGTTTTACGTCGACCGAAAAACCAAAGTATTCACCTAACCAAGATTCAAGCGCTTCACGCCCCTGCTCAAGATGAAATACATTTGCCTGATTGGTTCCCTGTATTCGCAACGAAACACGATTATTTTCGAGATCAAAGTCAGAGCGGATGACATGGATTCGATCATGACGCTTACCATTGACGAAGCGACCTGATGCATCGAAGATGGCAAACTCGCGATCGCGCTTCAGCGCCCCACTTCTGAGAACAGATATAGTCTCAA
>JAKSDM010000427.1 GCA_022360135.1 Pseudanabaenales cyanobacterium
AAACTATGCTCGCCATCTGGCGGGTCGCCCAGCAGGTTCACCGCCGGAATGTCTGATTGACTACTTTCCCCAGGATTGGCTGTTAGTGATTGATGAGTCTCACGTCTCCATCCCTCAAATTCGAGGGATGTACAACGGTGATCATTCTCGCAAAATGACCTTGATTGAACATGGTTTCCGTCTGCCCAGTGCGGCGGACAACCGTCCCCTCAAGGCGGAAGAGTTCTGGAACAAAGTTAACCAGTGCATCTTCGTTTCCGCTACTCCTGGCGTATGGGAATTTGACCAGTCTGAGGGACAGTTCGAGGTCAATGGCGAAGGCGCCAATGAGCAGAAAAGCTATATTCGAGGTACGGGGCATGTGGCGCTCCAAGTGATTCGGCCTACGGGGGTGGTTGATCCGGAAATTTTTGTTCGGCCTACCGAAGGTCAAATTGACGACCTGTTAGGAGAAATCCGGGAACGGGCGCTGAAGCAGGAGCGAACCCTGGTGACCACCTTAACCAAGCGGATGGCGGAAGATCTGACCGAATATCTGGAGGAGCATGCAATTCGGGTCCGCTATCTCCACTCTGAAATCCATTCCATTGAGCGGATTGAAATTCTCCAAGACCTGCGGGAGGGAAACTTTGACGTTCTGGTCGGGGTCAACCTGCTGCGGGAAGGGCTGGACCTACCAGAAGTCTCTCTGGTGGCCATCCTAGATGCGGACAAAGAGGGGTTTCTACGGGCGGAGCGATCGCTGATCCAAACCATCGGGCGGGCGGCGCGTCATGTGCAAGGGCAAGCCATCCTCTACGCCGACACCCTTACCGATAGCATGGCCAAGGCGATTGAACAAACCGAATGGCGTCGTGTCCGGCAATTGGCCTACAACGAAGAACACGACATCACCCCTCAACCGATTGTTAAAAAACGCAACAACGCCATCTTGTCTTTCCTGGAAGTTTCCCGTCGGCTTAATGCTCAGGAACTCGAAATTGCTTATGAGCAGAGTGATGAGCTGCCTCTTGAAGGCATTCCCGATCTAATTGTGCAGCTCGAAACTCAGATGAAGGAAGCCGCGAAAAATCTAGAGTTTGAGGAAGCCGCAAAGTGCCGCGATCGGATTAAGAACCTGCGCGATAGGCTCGTGGGGAAGAGGAGCTAGCCCTTCAATCCACTCCCCGACTCTGTCGGAACGATGTAGCGCTGCAGGGCGACAAAGAACAGAATAACCGGAGCGATCGAAATCACTGATCCGGCTGCAATCAAGCGCCAGTCTAGGGAAAAACTACCGGCGAGTCGCTGTACCCCTAAGGGCAAGGTGAAGTAATGTTCGTCTGTCAAGACAATCAGAGGCCAGAGAAAATCACTCCAGGAGCCAATAAAGACGAAGATTGCCAGGGTCGCCAGCGCTGGGCGCACTGAAGGTAACATGACAGACCACCAAATGCCTAGTTCAGAGCACCCATCCATCCGAGCCGCCTCTTCCAGTTCTTTAGGCACACCTTGAAAAGCCTGACGCAACAAAAAAATTCCAAAGGCTGACGCAATCGCTGGGAAGATCACCCCGAAATAGGTGTTTTGTAGACCCAGCTGGACTGTCAGAATATATAGCGGAATCATCACAATCTGAAATGGGATCATGATGGTGGAAACAATCAGGGAAAAAATCGTCTCCCGACCCTGAAACGATAAACGCGCCAGTGGATAGGCCGCTAAAGCGCAAAACACCAGGTTCAGAATAACCGTCAACCCAGCTACCACAATGCTGTTAACAAAGTAGCGGCCAAAAGGATTTGTGCGCCAAACCAGAATAAAGTTGTTAAGCGTCGGTTCAGCAGGCCAGAACTGGGGCGGAATCTGGAAAATATTTTCGGTGGGAGACTTGAACGCTGTACTGATAAGCCACATTAAAGGTAATAGCATCGCCAACGCGATCGCACCCAATAGCGCATACGTTCCCAATCTCCTCCACCCAGAAAGTCTTCTCATCCTTAATCTCTTCCCCCGCCTCCCTCTGCTTCCCCCGCTTCCCCTGCTTTTCCCCCTACTGTCTCTGCTCCCCATAAGTGCCTGGGCATTGAAAATTTCACAAATACCTAGTGTCATTCCGAGAGAAGTGAGGAATCCCAATCTCCCTCTAAAGTCTGAGATGTTTCGATTCCACTTCGCTCCACTCAACATGACACCCTGTTTTTACCGTACATAGACTGTGTAATTAATTTTGTGCAACCACTTATCCCCTTGCCAAAGCCTCTTCTTCTCCTCTTTCGTCTTTCTGCCATTACCCCAGATCGACCTCTCGCAATAGCCAAAAACCAGCAAAGGTCTTGGATTGAGGATCTATTTGGACTGCTAGGAAGTGAACCTGATTGGCTTTCTGCTTCGCCTCCTCAAACTTGGCGGCTTCAGCGGCAATCTCTGAACTGGTAATGTCAGCTAGAATCCAGCTCTCTGTCGCCCCAGTTTCTAATAACAAGCGGACGGGCGCTGTAAGTTTAGCCTTTAGATAGCTAAGTTCTAGTCCAGACATCCAACCAGCTAGC
>JAKSDM010001678.1 GCA_022360135.1 Pseudanabaenales cyanobacterium
AACTCTGTTCTTTCTCGCTCAAAATCAAACCCGTTTTGTTCCAGAAGCTTCTGTTCCAACTCCTCTAATGGCATCTCCAGCCGCTCAGCTCTTTCTCGCAGAACTTCTTGGAGCTTGGGCCAGTGCTCATCAGCCCTCATCCTTAAAATAAGTTTAACCCAAGGGTTAAGCTTCATATCTCTGCTTGCAGCCCAAAGAATTAGCTTTCGCTCTAAATCTGCTGATATCTCAATTTGCAGTCTCCGAGGCCGCTTTTTCACCATGGTTTTTTTCAATGGTTTTATTCAATCGACTCAATCATCCGAAAACAGTCAGTTTTATCGGACCTCAGCCTATAGAGGCTGAACTTTAGGAAAGCTTTTACAATAGAAGCGCTAACTCACATATACAACTGACGATCCCTTATGTGTCCGCTTGAGTTCTCTCCAGCTTCCTCCCCTTACTGCGGAGTTCATTCTCTTATTAACTCGGCTTTATTCGGCTTCGGTAGAACGCCTTTTGTGCATAGAAACTGTTAAAGTGAGTCCGATTCTTACCGTATACGCTTTAAATTAGGTTGCATTCTTCCATTTATGGTCACTCTAGAGTAAAATCAACACTTCTTCTTCACTCCAACAACATTATTTCAGGAGCATAGATGAATTGTAGATTGAGTTGCAATTACTCAATTTATATTTCAATTACACTCATTATTATATACCCTAGATCCTGTAAGCATGATCTACGCACTTATGGACTCTTAGTGCTCCATTCACCCGTAATAAATGTTTGCTTCAGGAGTGCAAAACAACAGATCGCATATACGCCTATATGCATCACAACCCAATACAATAGCTCGAAACCAGCTTCATTCACTGAATACTGGATTTCGATTCATCCATTGATACTGATGAGGACAACATGCCTAAGCGATTTACGATTGGGCCACTAGGAGAACATGACGATCATTGGTTAGCTGTGTGGTCAGCACTGACAGGTAAAAGCAAGGCTGCCTTAGCGACATCAGTGATAGGGCTGCGGGTGAAGCAGAATAAAGACACCATTCAGGAATTGCTGGAATACTCTGCAAAACTCAGAGGAATATCTGCAGATCAACTGTTCGATGCAATACTGTCGAACCCTAGATACTTGGAGGAAAACCCAATTCCTGAGGATTATGACGATGACGAAAGCTCTTCAGCTAATAAGCAGAAGAAAGACTTACGCTAGCAGAATTAAATCAGCCCAAACGCCTAAACTACTTGCCAACCGTTTCAGGATCAGTTTCGA
>JAKSDM010000478.1 GCA_022360135.1 Pseudanabaenales cyanobacterium
GACAAGCGGTGCTATATGCCAGATATGTTCAGTGTTGCTGATCTGGAAACTATGCAGTGGGTGCGTCAGACGTTTAACTCAAAGGAACTGGCTAATCCTACTAAGATTTTTCCGACGCCTCGAACCTGTGGGGAAGCGGCTAATGCGGCTATGAATCCTAAGTTCACCTCAGTCGAGCGCTTGTGAGAATGTGACGATAAGCAGAACGACATCTTATTGAATCAAAATAAAGAGTTGCCTTTCGATTCAAAAACTCAACGGCCGTAAAGACAGATTCTATATCTATTAGCTCTATCATTCCTAATAACTTGATCAGGTCTTGGCGCTGCTTGTACCTTTATTCATATCTAGGGAAAGCCGTCATGAGGTTGCCTAAAAATCAACGTTAACTTTAGCCTTCAAGTTGCTGATAACTTCATCAACATTTTCTTTACATAGCCTGATTAATTGATTGATTTGCCTAGCTAGACAATTCCCTGGAGCATACAACCGGGGGATTTTTAAGGACAGGCAGAGTCTACATCGCCGCCCTTTGCTGTCCCCGTTTTGTCACGGGCCTTATGCTTAAATGAGGCTTAACCCCGTAATCCTTAAGACAAAACGTCGTAAGATTTTATTTTCAAAAAGAAAAACTGTTGATTCGGGAAGCCAGAGGAGATTTTAATGTTTATTCATAATGGTGAGAACATGCAGTCTGATGAGAAGCAGACGCTAGATAGCGCACTAAAAAAAATAGAGGAAGGGTCAAGTGCTATACAACACCTTACAAGGCAATATACACGCACGGTTTCAGACCTTGAGCGACAAACGACAGAGAAAACTCAACTCATTGAGGAGTTGACCAAAAAGCTTGAAAGATCGGAAAAGAAAGCGAAAGAAGCACAGAAAAAGGCTGAAGAGGTCAATGATTTTAAGAATACTAATTATGCCTCTTTGATCCAGGAACTATTTGAGAGGCCTCAGGAAGAAATGGGACAATCAATACTTGGCCAATCAAATAAATCAGTCAAAATTATCCTCAAATATGCAGTGATCTCAATACTTGTTTCACTGGTTACTGCAACTGCCTCATCTATTTCTGCAACTTTATTTATACTTAAAATAAGTCATGATTCTACTGAGACTATTACAACGAATGTCCAGGAATTAGTAGATGCAGTCGATGCTAGAAAAGTAGATACTGGTCGGGAAATAGATGATCGGCGGATTCGGAGATAACACAGCAAACCAAAATTGACGCCACGGATAATAATTACCCTTTCAGGAAAATTCGCGGCGTCTGTAGGGACTGCAGACACTGAAACCTGGATCTTTCATAACCAAATTCTTGCCAGCTGGGCGCTTATCAAGAATATTCAGAGAAAATTTATCGGGATGCACTTAAAGTGACGAGGAAGTTTAATTTTCTCTCGTTAGCAGCGCTATGCAACTCTGTTAAACGATGTTGCGAATTGAGTTAGGGGGCGAACGATGCCTGCAACACTCACCTTAGCTATATCTGCTGTATCTACGCCTGGTGAAGACGATGCATCCGTTTAGTTATATCCAGGCGTTAAGAGCCAGCTATAAACTGAATTCCGGCATTATATCTCGTAGAAGGAGTGATAGCGGTTTTCATTTGCATCAACTACACCCTACACCCTATACCCTATATCCTATACCCTACCTTCACTGAGAGATATTCAACCCAGGTGAGAATTGCTATATGCGAGAGATCCAATGCATCCTGAGCGCTTTCCAAGCAATCCAAGCTGCTGGCGAAGCCGCCGCTCTGGCCACTGTCGTCAACGTCAAAGGGTCGACTTATCGTCGCCCAGGCGCCCGAATGCTGATTATGGCGGATGGCCGAACGGTCGGTGCAATTAGCGGCGGATGTTTGGAAAACGACGTTTACTTGCAGGCTCAATTGGTGATGGAGTCAGGCGACGCCATCCTGGTCACCTATGACGCCATTACTAACGAAGACACCCTTTGGGGACTGGGGCTGGGCTGCAATGGCATGGTGCAAGTTCTGATCGAGCCCCTGAATACGCCCAGCGGTAGACATCCCCTGGCGCTAATGGCTGAGTGTCTAGCGCAAAAACAATCAGGGATTCTGATCATGGTCTTCAACGCCGAAGCGGTAAGCACCATTCAAGTGGGGGATTGGTTGATGCTTTATCCGGATTACAGCGTTAATCACCGGCTCCGAGATCAAGACTTGCTTGCCTGTGCGATCGCCGACGCCCAAACCGCACTGCGCGATCGCCAATCTAGGGTTAAAACCTACGACCTGCCGACTGGGCGGATCGATGTCCTGATTGAATGGATTCAACCCATCACCCCCCTACTCATTTTTGGCGCGGGACAGGATGCAAAACCGCTGGCCCAGTTTGCAAAAGCATTGGGGTGGCGAGTGATTTTGATTGATCGTCGCGCTACCCACGCCACCTCAGCACGATTCCCGATGGTAGATGAAATTATTCTGGCTAACCCAGAAGATGGTTTGAGTCGCCTGCCCCTTGACGCCCATGCCGCCGCTGTGGTCATGACCCATAATTACTGGGATGATCGGGAAATCCTGAAGGCCCTTTTGCCTTCCCCCATTCGGTATCTTGGCATGCTGGGGCCAAAGCATAGAACCGAACACTTACTACAGGACTTGTTAGAAGCAGGGAATGTCTATACGTCAGACCAACTCAGTCGCCTATACGCCCCAGTAGGTCTGGATATTGGGGCTGATACGCCAGAAGAAATTGCTCTGGCTATTGTGGCGGAGATCCAGGCCGTCTTAGCAAACTGCTCGGGTGGACAATTACGGGATCGCAAGGGGCCGATCCATCCTCGGCGCGATCAGTTGGCGACGCCAATTGCTTAGTTCAAGCAGGCATTGATCAGTCCATGAGCGGCAAATCCATATGGGCCCTAATATCGGCATTATTGTTTTAGCCGCGGGCGCATCTACCCGCATGGGGACGCCTAAGCAACTGCTGCTGTATCGGGGATGGAGCTTACTGCGCCACACAGTCGAGATTGCCATGTCATCAAGCTGCCAACCCATCATAGTGGTGCTGGGGGCGCAGGCTGAACGGATTAAACCCCAAGTAGACTCATTGCCTGTCCAGATCGTCGAAAACCCGAGATGGGCGACTGGTATGGGATCGTCTATTCAAGTTGGCATGGCGGCAACGCTTAAGATTAACCCCGATCTTGAGGCGGTGATCATTCTCCTCTGTGACCAACCGCTGATCTCGCCTCAGCTTATTATCCATATGATCGCCAGTTACCGAAAGACGACGAAAGCCATTGTGGCCTGTGAATATGACAGGACTGTTGGGGCGCCAGCCCTCTTCGGCCACATCTTGTTTCCACAGCTGGCGCAACTTACAGGTCAAGCAGGGGCTAAACAAGTGATTCGACAACACAATACGGAGCTGGTGCGAATTCCTTTTCCCGAGGGGGCGCTTGATGTTGACACACGGTTAGATTATGAGC
>JAKSDM010000702.1 GCA_022360135.1 Pseudanabaenales cyanobacterium
TCGACTATTTAAGTCAGTAGATGAGTTGAAAGATCTATTAGATAGATTGTTGAATGAAGGTGAATTGGTAATCAAATGGCATCGAAAGATAAAGAACAAGGGAAATAATCATATTGCAGCTTAAATGCTCATGAGCTTAGCAGTAGACATAGGCCAGCCACAGGGTTGCTGGGTCCTCCAAGACAGTCGGTTCAACGCCAGTCAGCACCGCAATATCACCCGGTATCAGATTGGTGATCAGCAGACCATAGCCTCACTGCTTATTGTTTTTGCGGCAGTGGACGGCGATGCGGACGACCGGATGGGCATATTCTGATGCGGGTGTCGTCACCACCCCCACCTGTCTCTCCGGATGACGAGGGTCGTCTATCCACTGGACTACCGATTTAGCGAATTTGCGCGCCCTGAGTGTGCTGTAGTCTTTGGTCAACACCAAGTACCCCTGATTTAGCAACCAGTTGACATCATCCTGGGAACCGCCCCCACTATCCACTCGAACAAGTGTGCGGGCTCGGTTTTCTGACGCCCCGTCAATCTCTAAGGTCTTCGCCGTCGCTTGGATTAATGGTTGTAGTGCTTTCGTCAGTTGTACTTTACCCTCGTATACTCGCTCCACAATGATTTCGTTGTAGCCCGTGGCTAGCACCCGACCCCGTTGACGACCTCGGTGATTTCGCTTTCCCGCAAAGTACCCTTTGGTGGCAAACTCTGCTTTTGGTCCGCAGGGTTGACCCGTCATATCCACGTCTAGCACTTGAATTGCGTCTGTATAGTTATGCCGATACCCTTGCCCATGCAGTCGATAGATCTCATCCATTGCCTCCTCCATTTGCTGGACATTGTCTGCACTGCTCGTGTCCAATGTTTCCTGAATCACTGACTGCTCCGCACAACGTTCTCGACCAAACGCCTGCTGCAACCCTTTATCGCTGCGCACCAACTTATTGACTTCCACCATGCCTTTGGCCCCGCATAGCATCCCAATAAAGCCATCATAGAGCTTCTCTGTGGGGCTATCGTTCACTGTCTTTTGATCTATCTTTACCCTGCTGGCTATCGGTTCAAAGATATTCAGAGTCGTAATTTTGGCCCCAATGCCTGCTAAATATGCACGAGCGGAATAATGACTCGGCTGACCTGACCCATCAGCATTAGTGCTATCACTGGTGGAGGAATAGACCGGGGAGGTAGACTTTAAAGCAATCATGGTGATGGATTCCGAGTATTGAGTTTAACTCAAAGAATTCATCACTTTCCTGCTTTTGGTAATCCTTCAACGTTTTGGGTCAAAGCATGATGCCCCTTATTTGGCCGAAATTTAGGTAGTTACTCATCCTGCAATGTGAATTAAGTGTTTCCCGTCTCATCGTCGGGGCTCTGGCTGTCATGGCATTGGAATAGGAATAAAGTTTAGGGGATTCCTGAGGAGGAGCATCCCTATTGAAATCCTGGCAGGGACGTGCAGCTCTATGTCCAAGCCGATTACCTAGATTTTTATTTTCAAGAAATAACCTGTTCATCAAGCACATTGGCCAATGATCCATCGGGGAAGAGAGCTAGCTGCAACGGGCCAATCTGCACCGAGCGCTGGCAGCCTTTCCCCATCACTGTTTTGATCTGGACAGGAATCACGCCGTTAGGGGGAAACGCCCACCATTCACCATTGCGACAAAAGGGATCGCTATAGCCCTGCTCCTCGCACCAGGCTTGGCATACCCCATGAATGGCGGAGCCGAGATCAGAAAATATCATCTTAGAGCGCAATACAAAAACCCTGTTTACCATCGGTTAACTCTACCCTACTTCAATGTTGTGTCCCCAAAACCCTGAATCAGATTCTCGCAGGTAAATTAATATTAATGAAATTTATTGTCATTAAAGTAGGCGTAAGATCTCGTGACGGGTTTTACTTTTCGCCGGAGATTCCCCAATCGCTAAATTGGCTGGGATCGCAATTGAAAAAAATGCCTCCCAGCGGGAGGCATTATCGAAGCGTTTCATCTTATGAGCAAACTGAAAATATAAAACCCTGCTTATGCAGCCTATAAATCAGCAAGCTTATTGATATATATTATCATTATCTAAGCTTATTAAGATTATATAATGATAATAATTTCAAGAGTGCTCTTTGTGTGAAATATCGGTATGAAGTCCATAGCGCTTTTCTTCGCTGCTGGGTTGGCCGTTAGCCAATACTGTTCGGATAAACTCCGGTTGTTGTTGGAGATCCCCCCAACCCCCCTTCAAAAGCTACCGTGTACACAGATCTCGACCTCGATTGCGAATTCACCAATCTGGCCCCCCTAACCCCCCAATTCTGGGGGGGATCAGAGTTCAAAGTCCCCCAGAATTGGGGGATTTAGGGGGCCGAAATAACTCCGACTCCAACTTGTGTGTACACGGTAGCTATTGGGAATGGGTAAAACGCCGCCGTTGATGGCGATCGCACTTCAGCAAATCTTGCAGTGTCCTTACCATTGTTTTCGGCTATCTACATAACCATCGCATGGAACGGGCGGCGCAACTGTTGCAAGGGAATCATATGACGGTGACAGGAGTCGCTTGTGCAGTCGGTTTTGTCAATCGAGGCTCTTTTGCCGCAGCATTTAAGCGCAAGTTTGGTGTAAACCCCGTGATTATTGATTTGATCGGCAATTTGATGCTGATGCCACCTCTGCCGATCTCGTCCTTTTTCCCTTAGAGGACGAGACAACTCTCTGGAGTCAAGAAATCCGTCTCCAATCCCCCGAAAATGTAAGACAATTGCGGCTGCTCCTACTATTGATTAAGCCTCCTGTCATTATTTTCCAGAATGACATCGTTTCACAGTTTTCTACGACAACAATAACCATTCCCCTTACAACTAATATGCGTCGCGCTTCTTTGCCAATTTGCGTAATGATAAAACGAGGAGATGGGGGACTATTTAAATGCTTTGCGCTCTTGTAGCGAGCTATGATAGGAGCGACCTATTCATTCCTCTAAGTATTGTCTGAGCATTTCTCCGCCAAATTACTTCGAGAGTTGACTGAAGCGTTAGGAAGCATCCTTCAGTGGATTGCGGAGCTGATCGCGGCCAAGAATTGGTTTAATCTGTTGGTGCTCGGTGCAATTGCGCTTTTCTTTTTGGCCAAACCCCCTGGCTTTTTAACCAAGCAAGCAGGATTTGGCCTACATCTATTGATTGAATACCTAGGCATCGAAGTTCCTACAATTTATCCCATCCTGTTTGGAGTCGTTGAGTTGGCATTATTAGCCAGTGCTTTGGTCATTGCTGTCCGGGCGATTCCTCAAGCGGCTCGGGTTTCGCCCAGTGAGGCGATTGAGCGGAAAGCGATTAAAGGGTTGCGACCGTTTAATCGAGAAGATGCCGAGGTGTTTACCCAGCTGCAAAGAGAGCGCAGTCTACAGGAGTGTATCGAGTCGATAACCACGGCTACGTTCCGCTTTGGCATTCTAATGGGCGAGTCGGGCTGTGGCAAAACTTCATTTTTACAAGCGGGAGTATGGCCTCAGTTAACCCATGAGACGACCACTCATTGGGGGGTCTATGTTCGTTTTAGTGAACGCGAACCCATCCAAACGATCGCGAAAGCACTGTCTGAGCAACTGCAGGCCCCGATAGAAGACATCCTGTCTCAGCCAAAAAATCGGGGGGATTTGACAGCCGTTTTAACCCGAGCAGTCGCGGCTACTGATAAACCCTTAGTGTTGCTTCTAGACCAGTTTGAACAGTTTTTTGTCCATGCGCCGCGAGCTGCCGACCAAGAGCCTTTTGTGCAAGCGTTAGCGAGCTGGTATCGCAGTCCAGACCCCCTGCCGGTGAAGATTTTAGTCTCGATCCGCTCTGACTTGCTGTATCAACTCAGTAGGCTTCACCAAGCATTAGGCTACGCGCTGGGACCTCAGGAGGTATTTGTTCTAGAAAAATTTACGCCGACGGAGGCGGCCAAGATTTTGGCGGTGATCGCCAAGTCTGAGCAGTTGGCGTTTGAAAGCAAGTTTGTGGAAGAGCTGGCGGAGGAGGCCCTGGCCAATCGAGAAGAGGGTCTAATTTCTCCAGTTGATTTGCAGATTCTGGCTTGGATGATTGAACGCCAGAGAGAAGACGAACTCCGGGCCTTTAGCCGGGTAGCTTTTCAGAAGTTTGGCGGGGTAGAGGGACTGCTCACCCGTTTTTTGGAGCGGACCTTGTCCGCCCGGGTGGTCCCGGGTCAGCGACAAGCAGCCATGAAGGCGCTGCTGGCGCTAACGGATTTAGATCGGCAAGTCCGGGCTGGGGTGATGACCTTGCCAGAGATACAAGCCAAGCTGCAAGCCACCGCCAAGCCTGCGGAAGTCGCAGAAGCGGTGACCTGGTTGGTCAGAGGGGATGTGCGGCTGATTACCCCCCAAGAATGAGACGGTGAAACGGGCTACGAGCTAGCCCA
>JAKSDM010001608.1 GCA_022360135.1 Pseudanabaenales cyanobacterium
CGCCTGCCCAGAAGAATTGAATAAATTCTGATCAAAATCGGACAATATCTTCAGGCGGAGCGCCCCGGCCACTTCCTCTCGACTCACCAAGCCCTGCTGATACATTTCGGTCAGCAGGATGACCAAAAATTCAGGCTTTGCGGTTGGAAATTTTTGCTCCAGAGCGAGAATATCTTGCTTAGCGCGATCGCTCCGCAAGCGAGGGATATACCGCTGCAAAATCGGTAGCAGAAGTGACCAGGAAAGTTGTTGAGTACCTGAAAAGATAACTCGCCCCTGTAATAGCGCCAGATACCACGAGGTAACTCGGCTGATTCCAGAGGAAGCCGAAAGTTTACAACGCCAATAGCCTGCGCCTATCCCGTGGGAGGCTTGGCTGAGTTTTTGAGGCAATTCCTGCCCTTGAAAATAGAAGCCAGGGGAAACCATTGTGCTCATATGGGAATAAGAATCGACTGGGGACCGTCGTTACAAAGACGACGCTTATTGGTTGAGCAATACAGGGGACAATCAATTTGACATAGGGACTGTTACGGCGAACAATCAACCTATGGGCGAACACTGAACAACGTCTGAGCAACGAAAAATATCGTTGCAGATGTCGAAGCAATTGCGCCTATTCACTTGCGACGAACTGATCAGTCTTGGGACACACCCATTAATTTTTGAATCTGGATAGCCAACACTACTGTTTACGAGCAATGCATCCCGGATATCCTGAGTTGGAGGGAGAATCTTTAGAGGTTTTTGCCGAGCGGATCTTGAGTTTAGATTAATGCACTATTTTGCGGAGTTTTCAACCCCATCAAGCCGACTAGATGCAAGATTAGGTTAAAGCTCACCCCAATTAGAGGTTTTCTAGAAATCCTAAACGACAAGCCGATTGACATAGATTTACTATCTGCAGCGGTGAACATCTTGCCCCGCTAGTAATACACACCCATCAATTTCAACGAATCTGGAAGGCACCCATCAATCCTTTGAATTGAATCACAGTTGAGACTATCGCCTAAATGCGACGATAGATCATATCTCTATTACAGGTTAATCCTTCTATAGGGGTTTTCACAAATACTTTAAGGTCCTGAACGCTGAAAAATTGACAAGCGTATTCCAGGTAAATTTCGGAAATACCCGCCCTCAATCCCAAAAACTTTAGAATGCAAGGCTTAGCGCCTAGTTAACAGACTGTATGTAGCCGCTGGGCAATTCGCATAGAAGCTCCGTACTTGTACGGGGACATCATAAACGCTTCATACTCAGCGCCAAGGGATTTTAACTATTCGACACCATTCTCAAAATGCTTCAATTCTGCCTCCATGGGGATGATTGCTGAAATACGGAACAAAAAAGGGACGGTTCTGGCAACATTGGTTATGTATTAATTACTACAATTATCAGATTTGAATCCCCGCCTTCTTGCTAGGTCAGGGATCTGGGCGGCGACTTTTGCTTAAAGTCAGCGTCATTCCGCGCAACTAAGGAATTAACTTATAGTAGTTTCCATTTGCATTGACTAAACCTTATACCCTATACTCTGCCTTCACTAAGATGTAGTCCATACC
>JAKSDM010000834.1 GCA_022360135.1 Pseudanabaenales cyanobacterium
AGGCCGCCCTCTTTTATGCCAAGGGGTTCGGATTCACCTCCACTGCCTACCGAGGGCTAGAAACAGGCTATCGGAAAACGGTTTCCTATGTGATGGAGCAAGGAGATATTCGCTTTGTGTTAAGTACTGGGCTGAGTCCAGGCAATGCGATCGCCCAAAGTGTGCTCAAGCACGGTGACGCCATTGTTGTGATCGCCCTAGAGGTGGCGGATGTCGCCAGCATCTATTGGGAGTCAACTCGGCGAGGCGCTGTAGGTGCGATTCCGCCAACTCAAGAAGAAGATGAACATGGCGTGTTTCGCTATGCCGCCATCCAGGCTTATGGGGACATACTAATTAAGTTCGTTGAGCGTCACGATTATGCGGGTGTGTTCGCCCCCGGCTTTGCAACTCGACGCGCACCTGCTTCTAAGGTTGATGGCGTGGGCTTAACCAACATTGATCATGTGGTTGGCAACGTCGACTTGGGCGACATGGACAAATGGGCCCAGTTTTTCGGGGATACGCTGGGCTTTAACCTGTCAAGGCACTTTGATGATAAAACCATCGCCACGGAGCATTCGTCCCTGATGTCCAAAGTGATGCAGGATAGCACGGGTAAGATTAAACTGCCCATTAACGAGCCAGCTCAGAGTAAACACAAATCCCAGATTCAGGAGTACTTAGAGTATAACGACGGTCCCGGGATTCAACACGTTGCCTGCGCCACCCACAACATTATCAAGACGGTCTCCCGGCTGAGGGCGTCCGGGGTTGAATTCTTGCCCATCCCCAAAACTTACTACGAGAATTTGAACCAGCGGGTCGGGAAAATCGATCAGCCCATTGATCAACTGGCAGAGCTAGGCATTCTGGTGGATAGGGATCAGGAAGGGTATCTACTGCAGATTTTCACTCAGCCAGTGCAAGACCGACCGACCCTTTTCTTCGAGGTGATCGAGCGACATGGGTCACAGGGGTTTGGGGAGGGCAACTTCAAATCGTTGTTCGAAGCGATTGAGCGTGAACAAGCGCGGAGAGGAAATCTTTAATATGACCTACTACTATAGGTTGGGCGATATCCCCCACAAACGCCACACTCAATTTCGTCAGCCCGACGG
Source organism: Pseudanabaenales cyanobacterium (assembly GCA_022360135.1). GTDB lineage: Bacteria > Cyanobacteriota > Cyanobacteriia > Phormidesmidales > Phormidesmidaceae > JAKSDM01. The sequence goes on from JAKSDM010000834.1 coordinate 1,101, forward strand.
ATCTCTATACCATGAGGAATTGATTGGAGTTCACGGCTTCTCAGGGGTTCAATCTCTACTCTATCACATCCGTCCACCGACCCAAGTACACCGGATTGTGCTGGAAAGACAGATAGGCATTGGCTATGAGACGCCAGGCCCTTTGCGTCACCGCCACCTGTGCACAGCGGCGGTGGCTGAGGCGGGGGACGCCATAGACGCTCGGATTCCTCTGATGGCTAACGATGATATTTGCATCTCAGTGGCGCGGCCCACAGAATCCATGCCATATTGGTATCGGTTCGCTCACGGGGATGAAGTCATTTTTATCCACGATGGCGAGGGACTGCTGGAAAGTCAGTGTGGCAACCTCCACTACCGAGCGGGTGACTATTTAGTGATGCCAGCGGGGGTGCTTTGGCGGATTCTGCCTGATCAAGGCATCCCGCAGCGGATGTTGGTTATAGAGGCTTATGGCCACATTGAGCCGCCTAGACGTTACCTTAATCGTTATGGTCAATTTCTCGAAACTTCCCCCTACTGTGAGCGAGATATTCGTCCGCCAGATGAGTTAATTACCCATAATGAGGAAGGTGAGTTCGAGGTCCGCATCAGAACTCGCGACTACACGACCCGCTATCTCTACCACCATCATCCTCTGGATGTGGTCGGATGGGATGGACATATCTGGCCCTTTGCATTCAACATTGAGGACTTTGAACCGATCACGGGCCGAGTCCACCAACCTCCGCCCGTCCACCAAACCTTTGAGGGTCGCGGATTTGTGGTGTGCTCCTTCGTGCCCCGGCTGTTTGACTATCATCCCCAGGCAATTCCAGCCCCCTACAATCATTCCAATGTGGATTCGGATGAAGTTCTTTACTACGTAGAGGGAAACTTTATGTCGCGCAAAGGGATCGAACGAGCCTCAATCACCGTTCATCCCAGCGGCATTCCCCACGGCCCCCATCCCGGTATGTACGAGGCGTCAATCGGTAAGGAACGGACCCATGAACTCGCCATTATGGTTGACGCTTTTCATCCGCTGAGGCTAACGACGAATGCAGTTGCCATGGAGGATAAGGAGTATGCCTATAGTTGGAGAGGAATCTGATTATGACACATGTTCTCGAAAAGGCCCCAGGGCGTCTAACAATTTCCTCGCGGATTCAGAAGCGCTTGCAACGGGGTGAGCTGAAGCAAATGCAGGTCGATCGCTTCCAAGATTTTCTGGCTGAAGTTGACCGCGAGTTCATGCAGCACCGTATTATTACTAGCAATGCCTATACCCGTTGGTTTTGCAGGGGTATGGCTACAGATCAGGAGTTGCGACACTTTATTCAACAATTCTCGGTCTTCTCTAACCAGTTCCTGGTGGCGGCGTTGTTGAAGGTGATTAACTCGCCCACGCTGCAGCAGTCGCGGGCCAGTCGGGAGATTTTGCTGAACGAGCTGGGGGTGATCTATCGCCATCCGGAACAGTCGATTGGCGATCGCCCCCGCTTAACTGAACGAGAAAAAGATCGGCAAGGCGACCCCGAGTTAGTTAATACTGAGGGGACGGTAGATGGCGGTATTTGCCGTTTCCGGGCAGCCCATTTTGAATGGCTGACGGTTGTGGCTGAGGGATTGGGGCTGGGCTATGGGGATATTGGCAAGCGTAAGCAGGGTCGGCCTACAACTTTGCATTTCTGCGACGAGCTCCGGCGCCTCTACGGCAGCGATGACCCTCAGATTGCTGAGGGTGCCAGCTTTGCAGTTGAAAACTGGGCGGCGGCTGGCTTCTGGCAGGAGTTGGAGGATGGTCTGACGCAGATCAAGCAAACGCGACATCCGGATCTGCGTTTGGCCTTTTTTACCTGGCATAACCGGGTTGAGGCTCAGCATGCAGGACACACGTTGGAGGAGTTAGAGGAAGTCTATTTCGATCCGGACTTTGACCGGGCCAAGTTCTTCCAGGGAGGCAAGGAGATCCTGGAGGCGATCGCGGTTTTCTGGGATGGGTTGAATCGCGATCGACTTAATTCTGTCTTACCGTAATCCCTCTAGAAATGGAGAGGGTATGGCTATATTTCCCCATTGGCAACAAGTTAAGGGACCGAGTCAGTTGTCAAGGAATCGTCAAAGAAAAAATGAGGACTTCCTCGTTGGGCATCGGGAAAAGGAGCGACAATCAGCTTGATATTAGGTTTTCGCTTGCGTTTGACAATAC
>JAKSDM010001244.1 GCA_022360135.1 Pseudanabaenales cyanobacterium
GTTTCTTGAGGATTCTGATCAATATAATCTGATATAAAGCTCATGTTGGTAGAACACACAAAAGGTATTTTTCATCTCCACCTTATAACAGAATTTCTATTTTGGAGATGTCTATTGGCTTCTCTTGGGGAGAGCATACCAACCTCGAAAAAGCTGCAAGTTTAAGCCGCAAAAAGTAGTGTTGCATCTACCTGATTTTGCAGTTTCATCATGTTTTTCTAGATGAAAGCACTTTCCTTAAAGCGCCCGATCGTCAAAAAAAAACTTAAACTTCCTTTACGTTGGGTTCTCATTGTTCCTTTTGTGCTGCAAATTTTCGCTGCTGTTGGCTTAACGGGGTATCTCTCCATTCGCAATGGACAACGGGCGGTTAATGATGTTGCAACACAGTTGCGTGAGGAAATCGCCGATCGGATTAAACAACATCTGGACACTTATCTCAAGACACCCCATCTGGTTAATCGCATCAATGCCGATGCAATTCAGTTGGGTAATCTTGACACCCGTGACATCCCTAATTTGGGTCGTTATTTTTGGCGACAACTGCAACAATTTGAGACAGTAAGTTATATCCAATATGGCAGTGAGAGCAAGCAGTTTGCTGGGGCGGAACGGCTCGATGAAGGCGATTTTAACCTCGAAATTCAGGATATAGGGGATCGCAATAAATATGCCTATGCCGCTGATGAGCAAGGCTATGCCGCCCATCAGGCCGTCGGAGAAAGTCAGGACTATGACCCCCGCCAGCGAGGTTGGTATCAGACTGCCAAGCAAGCCAAACAAGCTGCCTGGAGTGATGTCTATCAGTTCTCCAGCAATACGGCGGTGCGTTTAGGCGTGATGGCGGTTTTGCCTTTTTACGATCAAAATAACACCTTTCAAGGTGTTCTTGGCGCTGATATTGTTCTGTCACAAATTGGCGCTTTCTTAAGTGATTTAAAGATTGGTAAGTCGGGGCAAGCTTTCATTATTGAGCGAAATGGTTTGCTAGTCGCCAGTTCTACCATCGCTCAGCCTTTTACCGCTGCGGCTGGAGAAGCAAAACGACTTCTAGCCATAGATAGTGATGAGATTGTAGTGCGATCTACTGCCCACCATTTGCTTGATCGTTTTGGTTCCTTTGAGGATATGGATTCCCCTGAACAAAGCGAATTTAAAGTTAATGGAGCTCGCCAGTTTCTGCTTATTTTTCCCTTCAACGATGGATTAGGAGTCGATTGGCTGATTGCCATCGTCGTCCCAGAAGCGGACTTTATGGCGCAGATCAATGCTAATACTCGCCAAACAATTCTGCTCTGTTTAGGCGCATTGGGCATGGCGACGCTTTTGGGTATTCTGACGTCTCGTTGGATCACCCACCCGATCTTATGTCTCAATCAAGCTTCTCAAGCGATCGCCTCAGGCAACTTCCAGCAAAATATCACTATCCGTGGGATTCAAGAGTTGAATAGTTTGGGGCGATCGTTTGTCCAAATGGCGGGACAATTGCATAACTCCTTTGCCACCCTAGAAAAAACCAACGAAATTCTGGAAAAGCGAGTTGAAGAGCGGACTGCCGACTTAAAGGCGGCAAAAATTGCCGCCGACGCCGCCAACCAAGCCAAGAGCGAATTTCTCGCCAATATGAGTCACGAGTTGCGGACTCCCCTCAACGGCATCTTGGGATACGCCCAAATCCTACAACGAGACAAAGCCTCAACCCCAAAACAAAGAGACGGGGTAACGATTATTCATCAATGTGGTTCTCACCTGCTCAATCTGATCAATGATATTCTTGATCTCTCCAAAATCGAGGCGCGTAAATTAGAGCTTTTTCAAAAAGACTTTAATTTTTGTCTTTTCCTGAAAGGAGTTGTCGAAATTTGTCGGATCAAAGCTGAACAGAAAGAGATTGGGTTTACCTATCAACCCCTTACTCCGCTGCCCCAAGCTGTTCGCGCCGATGATAAACGTTTATGTCAAGTATTAATCAACCTTCTGGGCAATGCGATTAAGTTTACGGATAGCGGCGAGGTAACTTTGAAGGTCGGGGTGATTGAGCAACCGCAAACAGGGTGCAAAAAACTGGAAACAGTGGAACAGGAAATCTTCCCATCACCAATTGCTGACGACCCATTAGCCCAGTTAATCCGGTTTCAAGTGGAAGATACTGGTGTCGGGATGACGCCAGCACAATTGGAGAAAATTTTTGAACCCTTTGAACAGGTGGGAGAAGGTGATCTCAAAGCCGATGGGACAGGGCTCGGTTTGGCGATTACTCGCCAAATTATAGAGATGATGGGGGGGCAGATTCAGGTTGAGAGTCAATTGGGAAAAGGCAGTACCTTCTGGTTTGAAATTGAGTTGCCAGAAGTGAAATCTTGGAGAGAATCGGTCTCCAGTCAACCGATACAGAATATTCTCGGTTATGAGGGGGAACAAAAGAAAATTTTGGTTGTAGACGATCGCTGGGAAAATCGTTTAGTCATTATTAATTTGCTTGAACCATTAGGGTTTAAACTGAACCAGGCAGAAGACGGTAAAGCAGGAATCTCACTAGCGCTAATCTGGCGCCCTGACTTAATTATCACGGACTTGGCAATGCCGGAAATGGGGGGCTTTGAAATGGCTAAAACCCTGCGCAATCGGCCGGATTTTCAGACAACGCCGATCATCGCTTCCTCCGCCAGTGTGTTCAACTTTGATCGCCAGAAAAGTCGTGAGGTAGGGTGCAGTGGTTTTCTGCCTAAACCTGTACAAGCAGAAGAATTATTGGAACTGTTACAGACCTATCTTGGGGTGCAATGGATTACTGAAGGAAAGAAGGAAGTGTCTGCCCAGGCATTAGAAGACATGATTTTCCCTGCCGATGAAGAGCTAAGCGCCCTCTGTGCAGCCTTGGAAATTGGCGATTTTGACAGCCTCGAAGCAGAAGGACGCAGACTTAACCAGATTAATCAATATGCTCAATTTGCCCTGACACTGCTGGAGTTTGTTCGAGAGTACGATGGCAAGGCGATCCGCAAGTTACTGAATTCTGCTGTTGTTCATACTTAAGGGGGGAGGAAATGGATCAACGGGCGCTCATCCTCATTGTGGACGACAACGCCGCCAATATCAAAGTCCTGTCCAATAGCCTTAAAGACGCTGGCTATAAAGTGCTCATTGCTAAAGATGGGAACAGCGCGCTCTCAATATTAGAAAAAGTTCAACCGGATCTGATTTTGCTAGATGTGATGATGCCAGGAATCGATGGCTTTGAAACCTGCCATCGGATTAAAGCGTGCGAGCGCACTCAAGATATTCCCGTCATTTTTATGACTGTCCTGGCAAATACGGATCATAAGATCAAGGGTTTACAACTTGGCGCAGTCGATTACATTACCCAACCCCTTCAACATGAAGAGGTGTTAGCAAGGGTAGGGGTTCATATACAGTTGCGCCGACTCAATCTAGAGTTAGAACAACGGGTGGAGGAGCGGACAATACAACTCCAACGGGCGCTCAATGAGTTGAAACAAACTCAGGCGCAACTCATGCACAGGGAAAAAATGTCAGCTCTGGGGGAAATGTTGGCGGGAGTAGCTCATGAAATCAACAACCCGGTTAGTTTTATTGCCGGCAATTTACCTGTGATTCAGACTTATGTCGAAAGTTTTCTGGCTGCATTACAGCTGTACCAAGAGCAGCCGCCCTTGCCGCCAGACATGCAAACGCGGCTAGAAGCGTTGGATTTGAATTTTATCAAAGAGGATTTTCCAAAGAGCCTAGCATCCATGAAAGTGGGGAGCGATCGCCTCAAACAGATTGTCCTCTCTCTGCGAACGTTTTCTCGCTTTGATGACGTAGAAGCTCAACCCGCCAACATTCACACGGGTCTCGACGCCACCCTAACAATTTTGAGCAATCGCATCAAAGCCAAAACTACACGACCAGAAATTAAAATTGTTAGGGACTACGGCGATTTACCGCTTATTGTTTGCTAAGGCGGTCACCTCAATCAGGTATTTATGAATATCTTAGCCAATGCCATTGATGCTTTCGATCAGGCAAATAAAGGCAAAACCTATAGGGAGATTGAAGTCAATCCTAATGTCATCATCATCCACACTTCGAGGCTGAATGAACATCAGATAAAAATTCAGATTCAAGACAATGGTTGTGGTATGAGTCAGGACACTCAAGATCGCATTTTTGAGCCGGGATTCACCACTAAGGAAGTGGGCAAGGGTACAGGGTTAGGAATGGCTATTGTCCATCAAATCATTACCGAGAAACACGGTGGCGATATCAAGGTTCAATCTGAACTAGGCCAAGGTTCAACATTTACGCTACGAATTCCGATGAAAGCCGCCAGATAACAGAGCAGCCTTGAGGAAAACAATACCTACTATCGAGAATTGTGAAAGAGGATAAGTGGTTGCGCAAAATTAATTACACAGTCTATGTACGGTAAAAATAGGGTGTCATGTTGAGTGGAGCAAAGCGGAATCGAAACATCTCAGACTTTATCGGGAGATTGGGATTCCTCACTTCTCTCGGAATGACACTAGGTATTTGTGAAATTTTCAATGCCCAGGTACTTACGAGAGAGTTTCTAACTTTCCTAAGGAATTGGTTTGTATGAACTATCACCTTATTTGAGACTACTGCAAGATCTGAGATCTACCCCTCCCCCTATCCACAAGGCCCTCAGTTCAAGTTACAAGGATGAGATCCTTTAAAAACATTAATCAAGTTTTGTTTTAAAAGAACTTGAAAGCCATAAGCTATTTCTGGCAAGGCTTTCGGCTGCTTTGCAGGGGGAAGTGAGGTTCTCTAGCGCACCACAGTAAGCCATTATAGAGATAGGAGAGGATTGTCACGTTGCCTGTCTAAGGAGACTTACTATGACCCACAAAAACTCTCCACTCAACTGCCCCAGCGCCGACTTAGAAAAAGCTGCGCTTAATCGATTTCGCACACTGGTTCTTTGCCTTCCTCAAACCTGCAAGGTGTTTCGGGAACTGCGGGATCGATCCACCGTCGTATGTCTGGATTTCACCGATTGCCCTGACTCGCTCAAAACAGCGATGGCCCAATTCTTGCGCTTGCAGTTAGCTGCCCATTATCTGGGATTAGCTGACTCACTGAGATTCCAGATTAACAATACGATAGTGGGTTGGACCAAAATGGCTCCAAGCGCCTAAGCACTCGATCAGATTCATGGCAGCTCCCAAAAGTCGGTTGATGCAAGTGGAGTGTGTAACCATGAGGAAAATTCAGCTTTTTTGGCAGCAGGCATGGGAACGCCATCACCAGGCCAACGCATTGCTCAAATCCAAAAATATCCCCGGTCTTTTTAATCGGGAATTCGCTTTCTATCTGAGGAGGATCAATCGAGAATACCAAGCTACGTTTCACCAAGTTCTGAAGAAGCGCCTTGACCTGCATCCAATTCACCTCAATCGCTTTTTTCATACCCCGATGGGGGAAGAGATCCTGACCCGATTCGAGGATCTGATTCATATTCAAAGAGATGGTTATGGCAAATACGCGCTTAGAGGGGCCTTGCTGCAGACGGCTGAGGATCCAGAAGGGCTGTCGATTCTGAATCTTCTGCGTAAGTTTTCCGCCAATATGCAGTTCAATACCGAGCGGATTCTGCTCACAATCAAGCGGGTTGAACTCCTGCTCAAAGAAACTGAGGCGATGGTGGACACAATTAGCCAGCTGGCTAAAGCTGAAGCAGCCGCAGAATTATCAATTGATTTTTCGAAGTTGCCGGATATCCGTTGTCCTGGCAAGGCTAGCGTTGAGAAACAAACTCTCATCCTGAACGATAAGAGTCGTGAATCACGTCAATTTCGGGCCATTCTCTACAAACCTCGATGGTGGAGACCTGGAAAAGCCCCGGTTGTCATAATGTCCCATGGCTTAGGATCGAGTCCAGAGGACTTTGCAGAATATGCCGAACACCTGGCGTCCTATGGCCATGTGGTGGCTGTTCCTCAACATCCCGGCAGTGACTCTAACCAAGTTCAGGAAATGCTTTCAGGCTATTCCCAAGAGGTATTCAAACTGAAAGAATTCATTGATCGACCTCTGGATGTCACTTACTTGCTCGATCAGCTTGAACAGCGCAATCCAGTTGAGTACCAAGGCAAGCTCAATCTAGAGGCTGTCGGTGTTATCGGACACTCTTTCGGCGGCTATACCGCACTGGCGTTAGCGGGGGCTGAGATTGATTTTGAGAAACTTGAAAATGCCTGCGGGCCAGTCTTGGGAAGTCCCAATCCATCGCTGTTGCTTCAGTGTCGGGCGTTAAGATTACCGAGAAAAACCTATAATTTCCGGGATCACCGGATTAAGGCTGTGCTTCCGGTTGATCCCGTGGGTAGCGAAGTCTTTGGACCCAAGGGGTTGTGTCAAATTCAAATTCCAGTTTTTATGGTTGCTGGCAGTGAGGACAAAACCGCCCCCGCAGCCTTTGAACAGATACGGGTGTTTACCTGGCTGACAACATCGAATCGGTATCTCGCCCTGATCAAAGGCAAGGCTCATTTTGGCAGTTTTTCCAAATTAGAGACGGGGTTCAAGTTAATGCTGCTCAAAACGTTACCCAATCTCATGGGCCCTGATGCAACCCTACTTTACAATTATGCGTACGCTATGAGTTTGGCGTTCATCGAAGTACACGTCGCCAACAATCCGGAGTACCGTCCCTATCTCCAATCGTCTTACGCTAGCTACCTAAGTCAAGCCCCTTTCAATCTTTATCTCATCAGTGCTGCTTCAGACACTCGATTAAGTCAAAAGCTGCGAGACTTTAGGATGAAATTGTCACAACTTAGTTAGAGAGAATTTCCACCATTTCTGCAAGGCGTTGAAATGCTGAGCATATAGGGCTGTCTTTGAGATGTTGTCGTATTGCCTCGGCGCACTCTTGTGAAGTCAGCAACGATGTATCAACTTCCAAATCATAAATGCCAGGAATATGAACCTCATGTTGCCACAAGCAAATCGGACGAGGGATGGGTGCGCCAATAGGGTGATCTGAGTTCCAACCTGTATTTCGTCGTCGCTCCATGATGATCTCGATCGGACAACGCACGCCGACGAATAGGACGGGTAATCCGCTCAAACGCCGAGCACAATCTGGCAGAATCCCACGAGAGACTGCGTAGCCATCATGATGCCCAACATCGGCTACAACGTTCAAACCCAAGCGGCTATGGGCTGCAATGGATTCGTAGAGGGCGTGATACAGGACGGGAACCAGAGGCTCGATGTCCTGGCGTTCTCCACCTGGCCGTAAACCGATGCCAGGCAAGTAATGTGCAGGGGTAAGTTGCATGAACCCATCAACTCCTAAGTTCATCCATAGACCATCAAAAGTCGCCTGTATTTGCACGGCAATGCTTGTTTTGCCTGAGCGCGGCGCACCATTAAGAATAATGATTTGTCCTAGGTTTTGCGCCTGTTCCATAACGACTATACATTTGCAACGAACTCATCTTTGGAGCATTGAGCGGTGTAGGTCGTGATCAGTTCTGCCGATTGCAGCATATCAAGCAGGAACAGCTATTGTTTTCAGAAAAAGAGGCTGGGTTGAGGTCCGAAATCTAGCCTAAGGCGATGAGCGATCGCACTGTTTGAATAGACTTATAACACCAACCCGCGACTCGTCATAAGATAAACTGCAAACGTTCCTAACCAGTGACTACTCGAATAGTGATCGCTGACTGCATCGATTAATCCAAAATGACGATGCAAAGCAGCCGCCGCCTGAAGAACACCGATTCGCGAATCATCAGATAAACTAGGAATGATACCTTCCATCATCCATGCCCGACTCAGATTTAACCCTCGAAAATGGGACTGCATGTAATCTTTAGGATTCGTAATCTGCATGGGTTCCCACAAGTCTGTTGTTTGAGGTAGAAAATCAGTGAACCAATCAGTGAACTGGGTGGGCACCAAAATTCGTCGCATCAAATCTGCTTCAGCAAGCCCTGGAGAAATTGTATCGTAAGCTAGTGGCTCAATGTGAAGCGGGTAATTCCGATCGTCCAAGTAGAATCTTTGCGCCTTGGTTCTGATTAAGTCGGCAAAGTGCTCATTTTGCGTAATTTGTGTCCAGTCCCATGCCAAACTTAGCGGAAATGCAGTGTTGAAATGTGCTCCAGTGCGGTCGGGAAATTCTAAGCTTTGCAGCCAGCGCTGGAAATTAGCTGCAACTAATGCTTCTAGCGGTTCTAACACCATCAACCATGGTTTTACTGGGTCATCATCCCACTCCCGTAATTCCATCACCAGTTGCAACAACCAGGCAAATCCATAGGGGCATTCAAAGAAAGGAAATCGCTTTAGATGAGCGATTTCTCCCTGAATTTTCTCCGTGGTCAAACTTTGATTGAGTGCTTGTCTTGCGGGTTCTTGAAATTGAGCTTCAGGAAAATAACGACATAGCCTCACTAACAGCCAATGACCATGTACGGCTGAATGCCAATCTAAGCAGCCATAAAAGGTGGGTGTCAGTTCCCGTGGGGGCTTAATATCCTCGTCACTGTCAAACCAAAAGATATTGCTGTGTGGATACTCTTGATTGATGCAATTCAGCACCAATTGCACAAATCTTGCTGCGATCGCGGCATCAATATCACTGACTTTGA
>JAKSDM010001043.1 GCA_022360135.1 Pseudanabaenales cyanobacterium
AGCGCATTTTCAAAGCCTCCCAATGGAGGTCCGCATGACAAGCGCCAGCTTTCTGAGGAGCCGTGTGAAGGGAAACTTTCAAGCACGGTTTTGAAGACGAGCCGCTTCAGCGATGGAGCGGCTTAGTTTTACGCAGATAAGCGCTTCAGTCCGATCCAAAAGTTTTATTTCAGAGCCTCTCCACATGGAAAAACAAAATGATTTTGGATTTTAGATTTTGGATTTTGGATTAGTTTTTTGCAGCGAAGTGTTTTGATTGAAGCGACAATCTTAGGTGATTTTGGATTTTAGATTTTGGATTTTGGATTGGGGTGATTTTGGCGAAGTGTTTTGATTGAAGAAAAGTAGGGTGGGCAAAGTGAAGCGTGCCTATCTAGATTAGCGAGACCCAATCATCTGTAGGATGGGCACAGGCGAGCCCTTCGCCCATCCTACAGATGATTGTGAACTGATCTTAGCAATGAGATCCGCAGTCGATTTTGCTCGACATGCAGAACGATAATTGGCTCCTGTCCATCCAGCTTAGCGAAACTCCCTAGCCGTCATTTTCCAAGTTGGGTGACGGTCAATCAAAATATGGCGGAGGTGCTTCAGGTCGTGCAAAATAGTCTGCGATCAGTTGAGTATCAAGATTGGGTCAACAAAATTAGAAAATCGGGCGTTGTTTAATAGCGGGATGATTTTGAATCAGTTTTCAATGGTTACAAGCCTTAATTCATCCCCTTAATCAGCAACGCCGAAAATCGTAAGGGGGATATGCATCGAGAGATCGCAGGCTTGATTTAGATGCAATGTGCGATCGCGGTTTGAAGTTAAAAAGCGATCGCTTCTGCTAATTGTCTGGGCGATCGCATTTTTGATTTCGGCATGCAACCCACAATGTCCTTATCTTCTATTCTGAGGTTGCTAACATAGTCTCAACAATTAGATCAGAAGGGATATGAAAGTTAAGGCAATCATTCATCTAGCAGAAGAAGGCGGTTACTGGGCAGAGGTTCCCGCACTTCCGGGTTGCATCAAAGAAGGGGAAACAATTCCAAGTCAGGATATAGTTCTGGCTAACAACAATGGAGTTCCACCCAAGGCAGCAAAAGTGTGTCTTTGATTTCGGCACGCGTATCTTCGCTAACAGCACCCTCAATCTTCATCAGGGCAACCAAAAACTTGTTGGTATCATAGTAATGCTTAAGCTGTTGTTTTTGCTCATCAGTAAACTGCCAATCATGACCAATATTTTGATGTTCAATCATTGCCTGGCGGAGTTGATTGGTCCACTGTAATCCATTGGTCTGCCACCACTGCCGGAAATTTTCACAGTTATTCGATGTAGGTAATGTCATCCTAAGCTGTTGCAACTTGTTCATCAGCTGGAATGAATAAACGCGAGTGAGCTTTAGGTCTAGGTTAAGGGCAAGGGCAAGGCTGAGAGCGAAGTCAAGATTGACATCAAAAGCAAGGGCGCTGTCGCGGATACGAGCACGAGCCAGATCAAGGGTGAGATTGAGGGCAAGAGCAACAGCCTGGGCGCGAGCGCCGGTGCGGACACGAGCAAGACCGAGGGCGCGGGCAAGGGCGCGGGCGAGATCATTAGTACAAACATTACCAAGGTCAAGGGCGCGAGCAAGGTCGAAGGTAGAATCAAGGGCGCGGGCAAGGCCAAGAACACAGGTAATGATTCGGGCAAGACCAAGGGTATAGTAGAAGGCTCGAATCGCTGCAGGCTCATGGTTAGCTTGGGTAGACTGCGACTTTTGAAATAGCCAGTTCAAGAAGGTTTGTACCGCTGGCTCATGTGAAATTGATTGATCGATAGCCTGTTTGATTAACTCTAGGAGCCGATCAGCAGGCTGTTGCGATTTCACCAGTTGCTTCATAACCTCTTGCCAGTGCTGACTAGCAATTTTGCTAACCAGTTTTTCAGATGACAGTTGAGTTAACCACTGAACCGTGAAATATTCTTGAAACGTTAAGTGAGAGAATGACCAAAGTCCATCAGCTCGCTCTACTAGTAGCCCATGTTGTGCTTCAATAGCCTTTAGAACCGCAATTCCTTCTCTAGGATGTGTCAACCTCAACTGCTGAGTAATCTGTTCAGCAAGTTCTTCCTCGTCAAATAAGACAAAGTTTCTTGGATTCTCAAATTTACGGGGCGGATATCTCAAGCAATAAAGCTTCTTTGTCTTCGATATCTAGTTGACGATAGGCGTCAGTCCCCATCTCCCAATCATCAATCTGCTTATCAGCATTCCATTTGCTTAGCAGTAATTTTATACTCTTTCTATAAAGCCAAATTCTATTAAGAGGTATTTCTCCTTCATCTTGCAAGACTAAACACATTAAACTTAACAGCACTGGAGTCACTGTCAGTTCTTTCAAGTCTGGCTTATTGGCTACAGCACGACAGATATTCGTCCATTTTTCCTTTGCTTTTTGCTCAGAGACGCCACTTGCCTTAAACCAATTCTGGACAAAATTCTCGACTTGCTTTGGACTAAAATCCGCAACTTCTACCGAGGTAAACCCAACCGGAATCGAACCCATAATTTGAGTTCTACAGGTCAGAATAAACCGATTATTGGGATAGTTCTCTGAAATCTGACGCACTTGCAGCTGTACCTTACTACGAAGTGCATTAATGGGGACTTCATCCAAACCATCCATTAGCGCCAGAAGTTTTCCCTGCTTCAATAAACGCTGCAATGGCAAAGCTTCTAGCTGCCGATTTAGCTCTTCAATCTGACTTTTATTATTCTTAATTTGACTTTTTCTCTGACTAATACTAGCTTCATCATCCTCATTATCCTCGTTTTTCGTCTGATTAATCAATTCATAATTTTGTTGGATCAGGTTTGATATTCTCACTTTAATTCCTTCAAATTGAATCCAATCTTCTAGTCCTAACTCCTTATCAATTGCATTCAATAAATCCCATTTTTCGTCTTTAAGACTGCGAAGTTCAATCAAAACAGCGATTTGATTAGGTTGAAATTTTCTATTACACCAATCCACTGCTAAGTGTTTCAGAAAAGTTGTCTTGCCAGAGCCCGGTTTTCCAAGGATTACTAACTTTGGATTTTCGTTGGCGACTTCAAAGCCAGGGTTACGGTCAATGCGATCGCCTAACCCCAAACGATCATTTCGCAAATCAAACGTTTCCAACAACTTGTTTGGCGATACCTGAAAGGTTCGGAGCGATCGATTTAATAGCCATACGTCAACATACAGCTGACCAACTCCAATCTCATTCCCACTCAGTAACCGCATCCGACTATGCTGACCGAGAATTTTTTGGCGACAGTGTTCTCGAATCTGCTGAATGAGTTCATCAAAATCCTCTGTATTTCCAGCATGATTTCCATCTATTTTCTGGATAAACGGAGCACTTCTATACTGTCCCTGAACTGATTCGATAGCTCGACGAATACCCTTAACAACATCTAAAAAAGCTGCATCTTGATTCTCCCAAAGAGTAATAGGCTTGCCGTCCTTGGGTAATACCAGTAGTTTTTGGAAGGGACTATGTTCCCAGTCACACGGTTTTAGGATGATAGGAATCACTCTTACTGCGCCATTAGTATGACGTCCCATAGCCCGATGCATTTCTTCGTCATAGCAATTACGTGAAGCGATAAAGTGCGGAGTGATTAATAACAGAATGATATTGGCGGCTTCGATCTGCTTACGGATTTCTACGCTCCACTCTTCTCCAGCCTCAATATTTCGGTTCTGCCAGGGTTCAATTGCTCCCTCTCGTTCAAGGCTTGACAGATGGACTTCTAGTTCTTCTCTCAAATCATCATCACATTTCGAATAGGAGATGAACAGCTTAAGTGGAATCGTAGATGAGCCAGACTGATTCATCGATGCTATTAGGAGCGTTACGGCGATGTTCTAATTTTGACTTATATTCTCCTCGTTCAAACATAAGCAGCTGCTTCCGGACAACTAATTGGGGGGGGCAGGGGAGCAGAGGGAAGAAAAGTAGGACGGGCAAAGTTGGAAAGCGCCCATCTAGATTAGAGACCTACTGTATTGATGGGCACGGGCGAGCCCTTTGCCCATCCTACGGCTGTTACTTTGGAGTTGATAGACTTCCTCTAAGATCACAGATCTTTTTCAGATCGTTTGGAATTTATAGATTGTTATCCAACCAACCGCTCAACTCTTGCAGCGTCGAGAAATCTAACAGCGCCTCCCCCAGTTCCTCCAACTGCGCCAGCGATAACCGCTCAATTTGCGCGACTAGATCTGGCGGAACTTCCCCAAATTTACGAGTGAGCAGACGGAGAATGAGCGATCGTCCCTGCTCCTGCCGACCTTCCTGCCGACCTTCCTGCCGACCTTCTTGCCGACCTTCTTGCCGACCTTCCCTGAGCCCTTCCTTAAGCCCTTCTTCACGACCCTCTCGCAAAATATCTTGATAAATCACCGACTCTTGCATGATCTCCCTCCGCAGAATTTGCTGAATCATCCCCTTTTTCAATACTAACCCCGCCAAAATCGCCGCCGCTGCCGTTACATTACTTTGCATGCGACGGTCTGGAATCGCCTCAAGCTGAATCGCCACCTGCCGCAGCGCCGCTGGTCGGTCAGTGACTCGACTCAACACAGCGAAGGGCAAAAGTCCCGGGGTCCCCAGAAATACCTCCAACGGCTGCTCCCACAAGCGAATGACC
>JAKSDM010000375.1 GCA_022360135.1 Pseudanabaenales cyanobacterium
CTGCTGGTATTCTCTCTAATGACAACTATGTTGCAGCAGTAAGGACAAAGAAGCAGAGGGTTAGGGGAGTACAGGCGGAAAGTTAGAAGGCGGGGGTCAAAAGAACAATTACCATCTTCAATAGACATTGCAAAAGCGCAAAACCTACTTCAGATGATTACAGGAATCATATTCACCTTAATCCTAGTAGGCGGGATGTACTACTATTTCTTCTATCCTGCTCAAAAGATCAAGCGATTCAAAAGTAACTTTGTCTTGGAAGTGGATGGGGCAGATACTCGTTACTCCGATCTACCTTTAGGTAACTTAGGTATATTTTATCAGGTCAATGAGAAGCGTAGAATTCGAGTCATTTTTCCAAAACTGACACCAGAGGGTGACGTTAAATACATTTACTCTTGGCACAATCTTCAGTCTATACGTATTCCGGCTTCAGGGAAAAAGGATATCCAAAGTCAAGCAAATCTTAGAGTGATTCAGGAATTAGCTTTCCTAATGAAGGAGCATATTGAATTTGTCGAGCCAGAGATTCTGAAGCTCAAAAAGCAGTGGCAAAAAATCAACGAATTGCTTGACTTAGTTGGTACATCAGATTTTTATGCAAGTCAAAAAGGATTTTATGAAAGAGCATTATTTCAAGTTGAGAACTTACTAGATAAAGCAGAAGAATTAGAGCAAGTATATATTCGTTTTATTAGGGAAGTGTTAATTGGTAGGAAGGTTGTGGAATATGATCCAAATTTGCTTCCCAATGATAGCTTGCCTATTGATAGGCAGTACAAAAGAATTCGAGAGGAGTATCGACAGGCTAAAGATACAGCAACAGCCTACGCTGAATTGCTACACACACGCCAGGTCTAAGTAGTTAGGCTAAGGCTATATGATTAGTGATTTCTAGCAACTTCCAGGATGCTTCCCAAACTTCTTTGTAAGACTACCCAAAATTCTCAGCGGAGCCAGATCCCTAAGGCTACAAATCCAAAATCCAAAATCCAAAATCTAAAATTCCTAATTCCCATTTGGCTCATCAATATCTCTGCGTTCTATCAGGGGTTCGCCATTTAACATGCGCTGAGCCGCATCCAACAACGCTTCTTCCAGATAGGGTTTGGTAAAGTAGCCGCTGGCGCCGAGATCAACCGCCATTTGGCGATGGCGATCAGCGCCTCGGGAGGTGAGCATAGCGATGGGGATCTGTTTTAAGTTGGTGTCTTTTTGAATCCGAGATAGCAGCTCAAGACCATCCATTCTGGGCATTTCAATGTCACAGAAGACCAGATCGCAAGGCAGGCCAGATCGCAGTTTTTCCCAAGCTTCTTGACCATCCCGCGCCTGCTCAACCCGGTAGCCTACCTTGCCAAAGCTCATGGAGAGCAACTCCCGCACCGTAATGGAATCATCCACAATCAGTACGGTAGGTTCAGTCTTAATGGCAATGGGTTCCGCCGCCGGGATGGCGCCTTCGGGCTGCACCCAAAGCGAGGCGCTAGGTTCGCGTCTGACTCGTCCCATTGACAGGTCAATCAATTCCAGCACATCAGCAATGGGCATCACCCTGCCATCGCCTAGCACCGTCGCCCCAGCGATACCGATCGGCTTGGGCACTGGTCCCTCCAATTGTTTGATCACAATTTCCTGCTCACCAATCACCTGGTCAACCTGGAGAGCGATATGGGTGGTAGCGCTGCGAAGCACCACAATAGAAATCACCTCATCATCCTGGTTGCCCCCATACACCCGGCCTCGCCCTAAGGTGCGGTT
Organism: Pseudanabaenales cyanobacterium; assembly: GCA_022360135.1. GTDB lineage: Bacteria > Cyanobacteriota > Cyanobacteriia > Phormidesmidales > Phormidesmidaceae > JAKSDM01. The sequence goes on from JAKSDM010000375.1 coordinate 1,762, forward strand.
AAACTTCAACAGATCAGAGAGGGGGTGGAAGGGAAGTAGAGTATCTCGCCAGCGTATACAAGACTGTCCCTGCTCGTTTGTTTGGATTCGATCCTTGTGGACGTCAAACATATCCTCAACCCCATCCATTGGAAAGGCGATCCGCGCTTGATTGCTAATGCAGCTCAATGCCTTAGAAATACTCAACGTCAGGGGCAGACGAATGGTAAAGCTGGTGCCTTTAGCCAATTCCGAGTCAATGGTTACACTGCCGCGAATCTCAGACAAAGAGGTGCGGACAACGTCCATGCCTACGCCTCGACCGGCAAAGTCATCCGCTTGGTCGCGGGTGCTGAAGCCAGGGTGGAACAAAAGCTCATAAACATCCAATATTGGCATGCTATGAGCCTCAATTGAGGAAATTA
>JAKSDM010000583.1 GCA_022360135.1 Pseudanabaenales cyanobacterium
TAATCGAACAGGATTGGGATAATCCCTACATTTAAGGTCTAGTTAGGCGAGTTAGGGTAACGGCGGTTACAAAACCTTGACAACAGCTCTGATAACCTACTTGTCAATCATTACGGTAAGCCGCTTATCCTTGTGGGCTCTGTTTGTATTCAAATTATTGAAGGAAATCCGCATCTGCGGTCACTCCTGGGTTGGTACCTGCAACAAACTGGATATTGGATTCATCAATCAGCCGATATCGCTCGGGCGCGGGAAATCTTTCAGAACCGCCAACCCGACTTGGTGATTCTGAATTCAGAATTACCTGATGGCGATGGTCTTGAGTTTTGTCGCTGGCTCCATCGGCGTGGTCATTCCTTAGTGCTGATGCTATCGGCGCGCGACACAGAAGCCGATATTGTGGCTGGGCTAAAAGCTGGCGCGGATGACTACCTCACCAAGCCTTTTGGGATGCAGGAGTTTTTAGCCAGAGTTGAAGCGTTGACCCGCCGTAACCGTACAACCGTAGCGCCTGCCTTACTTTCCTACGGCGATCTCAATATTGACTTAGTGCAGCGTCGGGTTCGCTACAAAGATGAGTTCATTGACTTAACGCCTCAAGAGTTCAGCCTCCTTTATGTCCTCACCCAAGCAGGCGGCTCTCCCCTTAGCCGTTCAGATCTGTTGAAGCGAGCCTGGCCCGATGAAATTGATAATCCTCGGACAGTCGATACCCACGTATTGTCCCTGCGCAAGAAACTTGAAGTCGATCCTCGCCGACCCAGCATGATTCAAACTGTACGGAATGTCGGCTATCGCTTCAATCTGGACCGAGTCCATACCGACACCCTTCAGTCCCCCCTCTCCCTAGAGACTAATGCCTTAGCTGTTTCGCCGATTCAGCCGCCCTGATCACTCCCACTCTTCGGCCGCTTGTTTTTCGGTTTGTACAATAGATTGCCGCAGAGAGGTCCAATCAACCTTTACGGCGGGGAGATCTTCAACGATCCGCCCTTGATCAAGATAGATCACCCGACTGCAAGATCCTTGAATCAACTCTAGCTGATGATTTGACATCAAAATGGTTGTCTGTTGTTGCTGAGCCAGTGTTGCGAGTTGGGCCATTAGACGAGACGCCTGTCCTGGATCAAGCGCGGAGGTGGGCTCGTCTAACAACAACACTTTGGGTTGGATGGCCAGGGCGCGGGCTATCGCAACTCGCTGGCGCTGACCCACCGATAGCTGGAGTTCTGTTCGGTCCAGCCAATCTGTAGGAATTTCCAGGCGCTCCAACCAGGCGGCGATTCTCTGCTGCGCTTGGGTTGGGTTTAGACCTCTGAGCAAGAGTGGATAGGACATTGTTTCTTGCACTGTCATCCCTAACAGCCGAGGCTCCTGGTTAACCAGCGTTACCTGCTGACGGTGCTGAATCACAGAGATCTGACAGAGATCCAAACCTTCAAAATGAATCGCCCCCTGGGTCGGATCGATCAGCCGATTTAATAGTCTCATTAGAGAAGTTTTACCGGCTCCAGAAGGGCCTACCAGGGCAATAAACTCCCCAGCTGAGATCTCGAAAGAAATTTCGGTCAGAATATCCATGACGCCAACAGGGGCCGCCAGACTAACATGATGCAATTGGATTTGAGCAGCCAAACCTTTACCCCAAAATAGTCGCTGTCCACATTGTCCATCCATCTACGGCTAGGAGCATCAGAGTGAAGCCTAGCAGAATCAGATACATCGATCATCTAAAATTACCCGTTCACTCAAGACGCCATACAGCGCCAACCCCCCCCCCAGAATAGCGCCAATTGCCAACCAACTTGCTGGAACAGGGGCGTTGACGACCCCCGCCAAAAATGGCAGGGGCATAATCAGGGCAATATAGAATCCCAACAGTAATATTCCCTCCCTACATGATATTAGGGAGGGAATTGAAATCGACGAAACAATTAAAGCTCATATTTTTTGGCCGCAGGAATTGGCCGCAGGCTCACTCTACCCCTGCCGCCGCTGCGATCGTAGCAGAGCCGACTAGATCCGGTTCTTTCGAGATCCTGGTTTCAGAAAATGTCTGATCAGTAGCTGTAGGATCCTGAATCCTCAGACGTTTACAAGAGATTGTATCGGACAGAATTGCGCTAGCCATCATACCCGTATGGATCTCAAGCTGGGCCTCTGACAAAGTTTCGAAAATTAGCCGTTGACCTGGAAAAACGACTCGCTCAAAGTACCAATTAGGAATATTGGTGATGCGCGCAACCTGAATCTTGTTAGTTGCGTTGAGGTAACAGCAAAGAATTTTGCCTAAACTCTCTGGCGGCAGGGGATCAAAAATCTGAGCCATAAAATCTGAATGCTTAACGTATTGGCAATACTTAAAACAGGTTAACATTCAGCGATCCCAGACAGCTGTAAACGCGACTACCAACCCGGCCTTACAGCCAAATTTCTGATAAAAAAAACAATTATCCGAAATAAAATACAGCCTTTTGTTTACATAGCTTTAGGCAAGTTCACACCTCCACACTAGATGATTCCGACAATGAAAGATAAAGAAAAAATTAAATCTGAAATTAGATATACCACAATTCTGACTATTGACTTTACTTTTCGTATCTAAATAGCCAGCTTGGTCTTAATTTGCGGGGTATTGAAGGATAACAATCCTTGCGCCTGGGCAAATTCAATGGCAAAACACAGGGTTCTTTTTCAGGAATGAAAGGTCGGTGTTATCGTAAAGATATATGAATACGTACCCCAGCCATGAGCGATCGCATTCTTTACGTTCGGCTTCCGTGTAACCCCATTTTTCCAATTGGAGTGGTTTATCTGGCGGATCATCTCCATAAGCTATTCCCCTCAGTAGAGCAGCGCATTTTTGATCTGGGAACGGTTCCGCCTTTGGATTTCGAGTCAGCTTTGGATGCAGGTATTGACGCATTCCAACCCACGCTTTTGATCTTTTCCTGGCGAGACATCCAGATCTATGCTCCGGTTGGAGGTCGGGGGGGGAATCCCTTACAAAACGCTTTTGAATTCTATTACGCTCGTAATCCGCTGGTTAAGTTGCGCGGAGCAATCGGCGGATTGCGTATGGCGACCACCTATTTGAAAGAGCTTCGGCGCAACTTGGCCTTAATTCAGCGAGGACTAAAACGGGCTAGAACCCATCACCCAGATGTCAAACTGATTGTTGGCGGCGGCGCTGTCAGCGTCTTTTATGAGCAGTTAGGATCCATGCTCCCTGCGGGGACAATCATTTCGGTCGGTGAAGGGGAAAGCTTGATCGAGCAACTACTACGCGGTGAAGACTTCTCCAATCAACGTTGCTATGTTGTGGGAGAAACTCAACCCCGCCAGCGCATGATTCACGAAGCGCCCACGCCGATTGAGAAATCCGCCTGCAATTACACCTATATCGATAGCATTTGGCCAGAGTTTGGATATTACCTACAGGAAAGTGACTTTTACGTCGGGGTTCAAACCAAACGAGGATGTCCCCATAATTGCTGCTACTGCATCTATACCGTCGTGGAAGGTAAGCAAGTGCGGATTAATCCAGCCGATCAGGTGGTCGAGGAAATGCGCCAGCTCTACGA
>JAKSDM010000293.1 GCA_022360135.1 Pseudanabaenales cyanobacterium
CAACGGGGTCCTTTGGCAGGGGGTTAGGCTGTGGTTGTTATGATGGATCTACCGAATCCGATCACTACGGGGGTGTTCAGAGGTTGCAGGAGGTTTTGATATGAGGGCTAACTCCCCTACCATCCCAGAATTGTCCATCCTGGAAAATGGCGATCGCCTAACCCGGATAGAATTTGAGCGCCGCTACGCCGCACTGCCGCACTTGAAAAAAGCCGAGTTGATTGAAGGAGTGGTTTACGTGGCGTCTCCGGTTCGAGTCAGAAGGCATGGTCAACCTCACAGTGATATCATCACTTGGTTAGGGAATTACAGGTCTGCTACGCCAGGAGTGATGGTGTGTGATAACACCACTGTGCGACTGGATGCGGATAATGAGCCGCAACCCGATGCCTTATTGCGCCTTGATGAATCGAAAGGGGGACAGTCGCGGATTAGCCAAGATGACTACATTGAAGGGGCGCCAGAGCTGATTCTGGAGATTGCCGCCAGCAGCGCCTCCTATGATTTACATGATAAGTTGCGGGCGTATCGGCGCAATGGGGTGAAAGAGTATTTGGTCTGGTTGACGCAGGAGCAGGCTTTCCGCTGGTATATGCTGCAGGAAGGAGAGTATGTGCTGCAACAGCCAGATGCGCAGGGAATCCTCCACAGTCGGATTTTTCCGGGGTTGCAGTTGGCGGTGGAGGCGTTATTGGCTGGGCAGATGCCGCAGGTGTTGACGGTGTTGCAGGCGGGAATAGAGGCCGATGAGCATCAGAGTTTTGTGGCGCGGTTGGCTTAATCCCTAAGGGGTCAGGCTTTTTCACCCACGCTGAGTTCCACCAACTCCCTTTTCTGAGCCGGATGAGGCGCTATCGTTTGGGGCTTATATTCAGGCGCCAGCAGGCGTAACAGGGCGCGAACGATATCTAAGTTGTTTGATCGGGCGCTGTCGATTAGCTGGTTTAATTTAGGTTCTAGTGTTTCCCAGGGCAAGAAATATTCTTGAGTGCAACAGATTTTGGGATGCTTGGTCGGTCGCACCTGATCACCTGAAATTAATAGTTCTTCGTAGAGTTTCTCCCCCGGTCGCAGTCCAGTAATTTGAATGGGAATATCCGCTTCAGGGCTCAGGCCGCTGAGCCGAATCATTTGAGTCGCCAGATCGTAAATTTTGACTGGTTCACCCATATCTAGCAAAAACACCTCACCCCCCTCAGACATGGCCCCGGCCTGAATCACCAGACGGGCCGCCTCTGGGATCGACATGAAGTAACGGGTAACCTCTGGATGGGTCAGCGTAATCGGACCGCCTCGGGCAATTTGCTGCTGAAATCGGGGAACAACGGAGCCGCTGCTGCCCAGCACGTTGCCAAATCTGACAATGGCGAAACGGGTACAGGGTTTAGTTTGGTTTGTTTGGGCCGAGAGGGCCTGAATGGTCAGCTCGGCCACTCGCTTAGTGGCGCCCATAATGTTGGTGGGGCGCACCGCCTTGTCAGTGGAGATCAGAACAAACTGACTGAGGCCGATCTCAATTGCGCATTGGGCGGCGGTGAGGGTGCCGAGGACATTATTTTCGATGGCCTTGGCAATATTGGATTCTAATAACGG
>JAKSDM010001246.1 GCA_022360135.1 Pseudanabaenales cyanobacterium
ATTTGAAGAAAACTTCAACCTTAAACATACGCTGTTGGGCTGGCCAAATGTTCAGCATCCTTAAGCCAAAATGGGGAAAGAAAACACTTTGTCCCGTTGTTTCCCCTGATAGGTGAAATGAAAACTCTAGGGATTGATTCAGTCTCTGCCCTGAATCTTCAATCATCAGGGTATCACAGGTCGTGTGGTCGAGAATGTAGAGACATAGGTCGTCCCGCAGCGGGATCTTTTGTACGTATCCCTGCCCAAATTGAGGCAATAGCACCTCTATTTGATCGGACAGATCGGCGTGAAGTAGCCTAGAGTCGCTGAGGCTGCCAGGGTAGTAATAGTCAGTTTGTTGATCATCAAGGTTCAGTCGTATCGCCATACCGCCATCAGTCGCCCAGTCAGCCGCAAAGGAATCGCCAGTTTTTTAATGACAATGATTTGCATTATTATGCCATAGCCTGTTGCGCAGGGCGATTCCCGGAGAGATCGCTTTCTTCACAACTAGGCATTATCACTGCCCAATCATTCAACATATCAATCCTTCAAGAGAAACTGGCGTAACTGCTCTAGAATCAGCTCAGCGCCAATCGGACCATTGAGGCCATTCCATTTATAGTAGGTGGCGAAGTAAACCCGATTTTCTTGGCTGGCGGTGAGGGACTGGGCGATCGCATTCGTTTCCCAATGCTGCTTAATGGTTTGCACCTGATGCGTCTCCATCAAATGACTCATCAACTTATTAGCCGACGTGTCTGGATTCTTCAGAGTGAGATCGCTTACATCAAAGTCCCAGCTCAGGATAATGATGGTGTCTGCATCATCCAGTTCTAGCAAGGCTTCGACTGAAATCGGAACACCAGGTTTGATGTCTGCAGAGGGTTTAGGAATGAGTTGAAACCCAACCCCACCTAAAAGTTCACCGAGATAACTATCAGCACTAAGAGCAAAAACGTGCTCATCCAGCCGGTTAGCTCCTAACAGCAACAGTGTCGGATGCGCGGCGACCACATCGGCCAGATCAGCACGCGCATCGGCGATTCGGGCCTCATACTGCTGAATCACCACTTCCGCTTTCTGATCCCGTCCAAGGGCCGCTGCAATCTCCCGCAGGCTTTCCCGCCATTGGCCTTTAGCCGTACGATTTCGCCATAAGAGTGTGGGAGCAATTTGAGACAGCAACTTGTAGTTGTCGATGTGTCCTACTTCTCCGACAATCAAGTCTGGTTTGAGCAGCGCTAGCTTTTCCAGGGAGGGTTCGCTATCACTGCCCAAGTTTATGGGTTGGGTGGTGAGGCGATCGCCCAAGTAGGGAATCTGCTG
>JAKSDM010001662.1 GCA_022360135.1 Pseudanabaenales cyanobacterium
CAGTTGGATGAGTTCTACCTTATAGCCGTCAGGATCTTCTACAAAGGCGATTACGGTAGAGCCATGTTTCATCGGGCCGGGTTCGCGGACTACCTTACACCCTTGGGCTTTAATATTTTCACAGGCTCCATAGATGTCATCGACGCCGATGGCGATATGTCCATAGGCGTCGCCTAGGGTGTACTGATCCGTATCCTTACCCCAGTTGTAGGTCAGTTCGAGCACAGTATGATCGGATTCGTCTCCATATCCGACAAAGGCCAGCGTAAATTCACCTCCAGGATAGTCTTTCTGGCGCAGCCGTTTCATGCCCAGCACATCGCAATAAAACTTAAGAGATTCTTCCAAGTTGCCGACTCGTAACATTGTGTGCAGTAATCGCATAGCATCCACCTCTCTCTTCGCCACTTCTATTCTGGGATAAAAACGCTTGAGCAGGGATCAACTTGCTTAAAAAAGCTCGCTTTTCAAACCAGTAAAATTGCCTTCGATCTGTACATGGCCCCAGACTTTATTAGCCATAGGCGGTTTGCAAAATGAGGTGAAATCGGATGTTGTTGAATTAGGCTATGAATTTGTCTGATTATGAACCAGGCTCTATCGCAATTCCCGCTTGGGTTGAATATATCTCAGTCAAGGCAGGGTATAGGGTGTAGGGTGCAGGGGCGTAGTCAATGCCAATGAAAACCGCTATCTGTCTATAAGCAAGAATTGCTATACACAGTCCAATTTCCTGCTAAGGTCAAGGATCGATTCCCTATCTATAGTTCATTCATTCAAAAGACAAAGATGATTGACGAACTAGACACTGCCATTGAAGATATTCGAGCGCGGGAAGTCCTGGACTCTCGTGGACGTCCAACTGTTGAAGCTGAAGTTTATTTATCAGGCGGAGCCGCTGGATTGGCCCAGGTTCCGAGTGGGGCTTCAACTGGAAGCTTTGAAGCTCACGAACTCAGGGATGGAGACCCAAGTCGCTACGGCGGCAAGGGAGTGCTCCAAGCAGTTAAGCATGTTGAGGAAATCATTGCGCCCGAACTCTCAGGCTTTGACGCCCTCAATCAGACGTTTGTAGATCGCGCCATGATCGAACTGGATGGCTCCCCGAATAAGTCGAAATTAGGGGCCAATGCGATCTTGGCGGTGTCGCTCGCCAATGCTAAGGCCGCCGCCCTAGCTGTAGGGATATCCCCTTATCGTTATCTGGGGGGTCCCTTAGCCAACTTGCTGCCGGTGCCGTTGATGAATGTAATCAATGGCGGGGCCCACGCCAATAACAATGTGGACATTCAAGAATTCATGATTGTTCCGGTTGGCGCTTCCTCCTTCCGAGAAGCTCTAAGATGGGGAGCTGAGGTGTTTGCTTGCCTGAGCAAAGTCTTGCAGAAACAAGGTCTGTTGACTGGTGTTGGGGACGAAGGCGGATTCGCCCCTAACCTCAGTTCTAACCAAGCGGCTCTAGAGCTATTGGTGACGGCGATTGAACAGGCGGGCTACAAACCTGGAGAACAAATCTCCTTGGCGCTGGACGTAGCAGCCAGCGAATTCTACAGCGAAGGCCAGTACACCTACGATGGCGAGCCTCATTCACCGGAGGAGTTGATTGACTATCTGGCCAGTCTGGTTAGCCAATATCCCATCGTCTCCATTGAAGATGGATTGCATGAAGAAGACTGGCGGAGCTGGCAATTGCTGACAGAAAAGTTAGGCGATCAAGTCCAGCTGGTGGGTGATGATCTCTTTGTCACCAATCCCAGCCGGTTGAAAAAAGGGATTGCTCAGGGGGCTGGCAACTCAATTTTGATCAAGCTGAATCAGATTGGCTCCCTCACCGAAACCCTAGAAACCATCGAACTGGCTACCCGCAAAGGCTATACCTGTGTAATTAGCCATCGCTCTGGCGAAACCGAAGACACCACCATCGCCGATCTCGCTGTGGCCACTCGGGCTGGACAGATCAAAACCGGGTCTCTCTGCCGGAGTGAGCGGGTTGCTAAGTATAACCGCTTATTAAGAATTGAAGATGAACTAGGAGAACAAGCAGTTTATGCGGGCACGGTTGGGATGGGGCCTGGACAGAAGGATTAAGCCTTAAGGGGCAATGGCCGCTGCCATGGCGCCATAGGATTGGGGAAGAGGGCCGTGAGGTTTTCGCTCAGATAGTCATCGCTAACTATCAAAGTCATGCTTACGCCCAGTTGGTGATTGAGGATAATAATAGGTGAGCCCATTTAGTTTGTCGGCTTACAAGGTTCGGCTAGAGCAAGCTTAGAGATGAAGACTGCAATTGCATCCCAATTCAACCAATTAGCCTCACGGCTACGTCTAAGGAGATTACTGGGGGTGAGCTTGGCGGGCTTGGGATTGGCGCTGACGCCCTGGCGATCGCCCTCGCTAGCAGTTCAGCCCTCGCTCTTTAAGTCCAATCTCGCCAAAAGCGCCGACGCCCTCCCAGTTCAGATCATCATCCGCTATCCCGATCAGCCCCATGATCATTATCCTCATGAGCCCTATTACCATCCGCCTCGGCGTCAGGTGCTGGTGGAGTTTGTAGCGCTGGGGCGGGATTGGGCGACAGTTATCTTGAATGGGCGACGAATCTTCCGTCCTCACAATCACAATCGCAGACGACAATTTACCCTGGATGAGGGCGCTTACTACTTGGAAATTACCGGGGTGACTCGCTTTGAGGTATGGGCTTCGGGGTATTTAGATGTAGGTCGATCGGACGCCAACGTTCTGGTGGTGACTTTTTCAAAAGCAGGCGGCGTTCGAGTGTCAGGCGATCCCTACGCTTGGATTCCAGATGTTCCCCAGGATTAATTGGCGCTCATGGCGGTAAATCCCTACGCCTGGATTGAGCCGTCACTGGATGCTATTCACCGGGCGAATTGGCGCCGCTCAGTGCAGGAAATCCAGGGGATGGCGGGGGCGACGGTAAGCCTTGAAGGTCGAACGGTGATTAACTTTGCTAGCAACGATTACTTAGGCTTAGCGGGTGATCGCCGTCTAATTGAGGCGGCGATCACCGCGATCCAAACCTATGGCGTCGGCAGCACCGGCTCCCGCCTATTGAGCGGTCATCGTCCGCTTCACCGTCAGCTGGAGCGGGCGATCGCAGACTTGAAGCAAACCGAAGATGGGATTGTCTTTAGCTCTGGCTACTTGGCAAATCTAGGCGCAGTGTCAGCGCTGACGGGACGGCGAGACCTGATTTTGGCGGACCAGTACAACCATTCCAGCCTGAAGCATGGCGCGATCTTAAGCGGCGCCACAGTGATTGACTACGCCCACTGTGACCCAGGGGATTTGCAGCAGCGATTGGAGCAGCATCGCGATTGCTATCGACGCGGCCTGATCCTGACCGACAGCGTATTCAGCATGGACGGGGATCTGTGCCCCCTAGTCGATATTCTGGATCTGGCAGACCAGTTTGAATGCATGGTGCTGGTGGATGAGGCCCATGGCTCTGGTGTTTTGGGGGCGACTGGGGCTGGCTGCGTCGAGCATCTGGGCTGTACAGGGCGCCCTGTGATCCAAATGGGCACGTTAAGCAAAGCGTTCGGTAGCCTGGGGGGCTATGTGGCGGGCTCAGCCAAGCTGATTGACTTTCTGCGAAATCGAGCCGCTACCTGGATTTATACGACGGGTCTGTCTCCGGCGGACACTGCAGCGGCATTGGCGGCGATCGCGATTGTCCGCCATGAACCCGAACGTCGAGCCAGACTGCATCAACAAGTTGCATACCTTAAACATCGTTTAGCGGCGCATTTCCCTAAATCGGCCAGCGAGGCATCTGGCTTTACCCAGCTGCCGTCTGAATCTCCTATCGTCTGTCTCCAAGTCAAAGATGCTGCAACCGTCATGGCTGTGGGTAAACATCTCAAAGACGCCGGTATTTTCGCCGCCGCCATCCGTCCCCCCACTACCCCCACTAGTCGACTCCGCATGAGCGTAATGGCTACCCACACAGAGGCGCAGATTGACCAATTAATTGGGGCGCTGAGGCAATATGTAGCACGTTAGTCAGGAATTTACTCAGACTATTTTTGCTTTCGGTAGGGTATGGTTAGCCTAGTCACCTACAGATAGTGGAGTTGCGCTGATGTCAGACGCTATGAATGTGATCGGCGGCAAACTAGAGAGTTGCTGTACATCCCCAATGACCGGCTTTTATCGGGATGGTAAATGCAGTACAGGCGCTGGCGACCTCGGCGCCCATGTGATTTGTGCGCAGATGACGGAAGCGTTCCTGGCCTTTACCCAGTTGCAAGGAAACGATTTGAGCACGCCGGTTGAGCGATTTAATTTTCCGGGCCTGAAGCCGGGCGATCGTTGGTGTTTGTGCGCCCTCCGCTGGCAAGAAGCGCTTGATGCTGGGGTAGCGCCGCCCGTGATTTTGTCAGCAACCCATGCGATGGCGCTCGAATATGTATCAATGGACGATCTTAAGCAACATGCATTGAGCCCTGAATGAAGACGCTAGGCGTCCTCTGTCTAACGTTTACCCCTACTGTTATCGCCCCCATCAACTGCCCACTGCCTCAATACCGACCGCCTTAATACCATTCGGATAAGCCCGATAAGGTGCTCGTAGAGACAGTGTTTAAATTTTGCAATATTTCTTTATATACGTTACATTTATTTACATAAATCAAGATGGACAGGGGGTTAAAGTTTATGACATCACGCGGCTATACCGTTGAAGACGGTGGACGATTGAACAACTTTGCCATTGAACCCAAGATGTACGTTGATCAGACCAGCCAATCAGGCTTTACCGTCTATTCTGAGAAAATCAACGGCCGTCTGGCAATGATTGGTTTTGTCGCGCTTTTGGCTACCGAAGTGATTACAGGGCATGGTTTGATTGGATTGCTAACCAATCTGTAGATTTCCAGCCTTGCCAAGCGCTTATGGATCTTTCCAAGTCATTTTAGAGGCTACTGCAGCAGTTCTGGTTTTAATAGCCGGGACTGCTTTAGGAGTAATCATTCAGATGATCTAATGGATTTTGATTCCATGCAGTCAACCGGAAATCTTGGCCATCATAGGTCAGTACGGAAAAATGTCCGGTTTTCATCTTGAAGGTTTTCGCCGCAATGGCTCTTTCAAACTCACCCGGAATAAGCTTGAGGAAAAACCGCAACACCCCATTGCTACTGACAATCACGATCGGCTGACTCAGCTGATCTGACGCTTCCTTTAGTTGAATAAGACGACTAACAAAATCCTGAATTCGGGCTTCTACAGCCTCAGCTGTATCGCCCCAGTTTCCCAATTCAGCGATCGGGAAAACACTTTCCTCCTGCCATTGTTTGACCGGGTCTTCCCCATATTGGCTGATGATCTGATCTGTGGTGAGCCCGCCCCAATCGCCATAATCCAGTTCATTGAGCGCCCGTTCAGTCATAATCGGCGCTTCATTACTAAGCGTTGCTTTGATGATTTCTGCATAGCGCTGGGTCCGCTGCAGATTGCTGCAATAAAAAGCGCTAGGATGTTCGGCCTGCTGTTCAAGATGCAAAGCCATAGTGTGGGCTTGCTCTAATCCCTTTTTTGCCAAGGGCGCATCCTCATGCTTGCCGACCCACACAATCTTGTCTCCAGGCTCGAAGGTGTTCCCATGGCGGCACAAATATAGCTTCAGCATGGTCAGACAAGTTCTCCCTCTTGGGCGATCAGATCTTCTACAATCTTCACATCCTCTGGACTATCCACTGACCAGTGGGAGCGTCCTTGATAGTCCACCTCCACCACATGAATCGGAATGCCGTTTTCGAGGGCGCGTAATTGTTCCAGGCTTTCGGCCTGCTCCAAAGGTGAGGGCGGCAGGCTAATCAGTCTCTCTAAAATTGAAGCCTTATATCCATAGAGCCCGATATGCCGGAAATAAGGGCAGCATGATTCGAGATTGGGTTGCCGCACAAAGGGAATCATCAACTTGGAGAAGTAAAGCGCTTGATGGGCGTGATCAAACGTGACCAATGTGCCGCTAGCGGGAGTTGTCTGTTTGGCCTTACCCAAGCTGGTTGCTTGCTCCCAGGTGAGGCGCACTGCAGGGGTGGCCATAGCCAAGTCTGGATGGTCGGAGAAAGCGTCCACCAGCGCTTGTAAAATCCAAGGCGGGGTGAGAACGGCATCGCCTTGCAAATTAATGATCACATCGGGGGGGGCGTCGAGCTGACTGATTAAAGCATGGCACCGTTCCGTTCCGTTGCGACAGGACTCTGGCGTTAGAAGAGCCTTAGCGCCA
>JAKSDM010001412.1 GCA_022360135.1 Pseudanabaenales cyanobacterium
TCTGAGCGGCTTAGTTCTCTTAATGTCGAGATTAATTCTGATGAAACCATATAAGATATTTTGCCAAGTTAGTTATACATATTCTATATTGCCCTACCCTAACGCTGTGGAGCATTGTCTACCGCTCTTGAGTCAATACCATTCACCTATGAATAGTGCGATCGCATGATCCTATAGTTTGGTGCGATCGCCCTTATGATCTCGTAGGTGCGTTAGTAGTTCTTGTAGGGCGCGTTAGGCGGTTACAATCTGCTGAACCATAACTGATATAAAACTATCCGCCGTAACGCACCAAACCCCTGAATAACTGAATAATTAAGTCGTGGCTGTCTGCAGTCTGGCCGAAATGAGAGGCAGTGTGAATCGTTTACTGTTTGTGCAGATTGCTCTATGAGAATTTTGCCCACCCTGCCTAACTGGCTTAAAGGAATTCATGAGCATGGTGCGTTCCCAAAAATCCATCGGTGGAGTGGCAAGAATTGCTTCAGGGAATGTACCCTACAAGATCGGCGATCGCACTTAATCTCCATGAAACCTGACCTACCCAGATCGAAAATCGCACTTCAGTCTCATTAATCGATGGTATAGCCGATCCGACAGAAACCAACGGAGCAGGTCGGACATACCCCGACATCGAAGTCATCCGCCTGTGCAACAATGTAGTAGTTGAATGTGGCATTGTTGATCGTAGGCGACTCGATCGAGTTCGTGTCCAGGAATTGGAAGCCAGTGTCCCCAACATTGGACATGACAGTCGCCATATCTACGTTTGCCTGCTGAGGTTCGTTTCGACGCAAGGTGAAGGAGATCCTATTTGAAAACGCATTGAGTTGACCGTCGCGTCGTCCGGCAGATTGACAGGCGCAAACATCGCGAAACTTCCGTTGAAGAACCGCGCTGTGCCAGATTGGTTTCCGTCGTAACCAGCGTCATTGCCTACAGTTCCTTCGGAGGCTCTTGGGGTGAAGCCGGACGAGGGAATGGATAGATAACGCGTCGTCGACTGAGCGAGCGTCACTGGCGCAATGAGCAAAACGAGAATTGCAATTATCATAATCAAGCTGAACTTTTTCATAACGCGCGCCTCCATACATTAAGGTTAATAACGTGACTTCAGAACAAGCTCAGTCGGTTGTTCCTCTTCCTCCAAAAAGATCGCCAAACATAAGCAAAGAGAATACCCTAACCTGCGGTCGAATCACCAAGACTCTGCCGCATGTAAGCTGGTTACCTGTATCTCCAACACCTCGACACCACAGGGAGGGACAGCGCTAACATTCTTGGCCAGCTGAAAATGACCTTTGTATCTCCCCACCAGCTTACGTCAGTCCGCTGCACGAATGTTGGTATGCAGTCTTCGATGTTTGTGTTACGAGTTAAATTCGATATACACTTAAGCTGCGTTTGTTCTAAAGACAAGCCTTATTATCTTCATAATAAACATATCTTCTAATAAGAAATCTTACTGGGTAGTTAGTTTTAACACATAACAATGAAATGTTTGGCTTCTTTATGAAAAATTCAGTGGATACTACTGCAATGATTACGTTTATGACACCAGAAATATAGCAATACTAGATGATTTGTAAATACAAAATGCTTTTTAGAGCCTTGCAATCCCTATTTGAAAATACTCCCCGTTTGATAGGATTTACGACTGATTTAGGACTGCTATATAGTCAGTTGCATTTGGAGTTTGTACTGCCTACCGAAATTAGATCCTATTGCTTTGAAATCGCTCCACACTTTTCCGCATAACGCCCCGGTTCACCCGTGGCAGATGGTCTCGCTATATTAGCTAATCAACTATACTCCGTCGGGTGCAACCGGGTAGTTGGGCAGAGATCGCAGAAGTGAAGGAAATAGCCGCAATTTTAAGCAGAAAGCAAGGCTGGGTTTCCTTTCGTCAACCCAGCCTTGTATATGGGAGACGATCTTCCAATACAGCCTTCCATCCGGTAATCTGACCTCAAGAACAAATCTCAGCGGAGTGACTCTGGACCCAGAGTAAAGTCTAAAGAGCTAGTTACGTAGATAATGAGCCTCCCCTTATTCTAACCGTTGTCGTTCCAGCAAACTGAACAGTATCAAAGGATGTCTCAATCGAGACAACAACCAGGATTTTGCAAGGATAGAGCTGACATCAACAACACCCCTACATATCCTTTTTAGGAAGACATTTCATGAACGAAATTGATGGCATCTTAGAGATTGATATTAGTAAGGTTACCTTTGACGTGGCGCTTCTAACCGGAGAAAAACGCCGTAAATCTAAAAAGTTTTCTAACACCTTAGAAGGCTTTGAAAAGTTAGTTGAGTGGCTCAATCGACAAGATGTTGAGAGGGTTCATGCCTGTATGGAGACCACTAATACTTATGGTCATGCGCTAGCTGTCTATCTTCATCAAAAAGGGCATGCGGTTAGCATTGTTAATCCATCTCAAATAAAGGGGTATGGTCAATCACAACTGAGACGCACAAAAAATGACCGAGCCGACGCCACCCTGATTGCCAACTTTTGTAAAAGTCACAATCCCAAGCCTTGGAAGCCCCCTGAAAAGGAGGTTGCAGAACTCCAAGCATTAACCCGTCGGTTAGATGCACTGGACCACATGATTACGCAGGAGAAGAATCGTTTGGAGACTGCCCCGCAGATTCTCCATGGAGATATTGAAGCACACATTGAGTTTCTCAAGGGACAGTTAAAAGCGCTAAAAAAGTCCATCCAAGTGCATCTAGAGAAACATGTTAAATTCCATAAACAGCAAAAGTTGTTGATAACAATTGTTGGCATTGGTGAGTCAACTGCAGCTCGTATCCTAGCTGAAATTGGCGCAATTGAAAACTTTAATTCGGCTCGACAGTTAGCTGCGTTTACTGGTGTAACTCCTCAAGAAGAACAATCGGGAGAATCTATTCAAGGAA
>JAKSDM010000426.1 GCA_022360135.1 Pseudanabaenales cyanobacterium
CTAACACCTACCGTTGAATTCTGATAGCTGGCGGTGTCAATATCAGCGCCCCCGTCGAGGGTGTCGGCGCCAGCGCCCCCCTCCAGCATATCAACGCCTTCATTGCCCTGTAACCAGTCATTCCCGGCATCGCCTTGCAAATGATTTTCGCCGCTATCGCCGATGAGCCGGTCGTTTTGAGCGGAGCCGACGAGATTTTCAATCTCACTCAGCTGATCGCCTTCGGCGTCACCGCCGCTGCCAACGCCAGTTGAAAGATTGACAGTAACCCCTGTAATAGAACCCTCATAACTGGCAGTATCAATATCGTCACCGCCATTGAGGATATCGGCCCCAGCTCCGCCAATCAGACTATCTTCCCCTTCACCCCCGTCCAGGATATTGGCGCTGTCATCACCCACCAGGGTATCGGCCTCATCTGAACCGACTAAATTTTCAATTCCACTCAGCCGGTCGCCTTCAGCATCTCCCCCCCTAGCCTGGCCGCTTGAGAGATTAATCTGGACTCCTGCCTCTGACTGCTGATAGCTCGCAGTATCGTTGCCGAGCCCTCCCTGGATAACATCCGCGCCGCCGCCCCCGGCAAGAACATTGTCGCCATTGCCACCGACCAGGGTGTCGTCTTGAGCTGAGCCGATCAGGTTTTCAATCTCGATCAGTTGGTCACCCTCAGCATCACCGCCGCTCGCCCGTCCACTTGAGAGATTAACCTGAACCCCTGCCTCTGACTGCTGATAGCTCGCAGTATCGTTGCCGAGCCCTCCCTGGATAACATCCGCGCCGCCGCCCCCGGCAAGAACATTGTCGCCATTGTCACCCACTAGGGTATCGTTTTGAGCTGAGCCCTGTAGATTCTCAATCTCGATCAGCTGATCCCCTTCAGCATCACCGCCACTGGCATATCCGGTCAGAAGATTAACCTTGACACCTGCGGCAGAACCTTCGTAGCTAGCTGTATCGCTATCGCTCCCTCCGTTTAGGGTATCGGCGCCTGCGCCGCCGATCAGAATGTCATTATCTTCGCCGCCAAAAAGGGAATCGTCGCCGCCGCCGCCCTTTAGCCTGTCGTTATCGTCTTCCCCAGCCAGGATGTCATTGCCTGCGCCGCCAATCAGGATGTCATCATCGTCACCGCCAAAAAGGAAGTCCTCACCATTTCCCCCGTCGAGGGTGTCGTTACCATCATCTCCAATCAGGCGATCATTGCCGCCCAGACCTCGGAGTAAATCATCACCCTCTAACCCGTTTAGAGTATCCTTGAGAACACCGCCAACCAGCGTGTCGTTGTCTGAAGTTCCGTTAATTAGCGCCATTCTCTTATCCTTATATGCATCTATTGATTCAGTCTTTGCTGTTAGGTATTCCTATCCAAAAATCTGGATTTATTTGCACAATTTGGACAAGATATCCGTCAGTCAACCCTACAAGAGAGGTATCATTCTGTATCGTTCTATAGCTGTCAAATTTAGCCCAAAACCCTATGGCTAAGGGCTGGCAAATTTCCCATGCTCAGAGATTGGGAGTTTTTGAAAAGTTCTGTCGCTGATTGATAGGGGCGTAAACTCCAAGGGGGATGCCAAAAAAGCGAAGCTATGCCCCTTGGGCTATAGTATTCAACAGATAATTTCTCAAAGATCATGAGGATTTTTCATCGAGTGCTTCGCCCTACATAGGTGAATCATTTATCCACAAATCCTCAAAGGCTACTTAAACGCCTAACAGCTTACCCATGCCATAATGACTGTCATGTTTATTTTGGTGAGATTATTTTTTTCTGATCAAGATTCCGACCTTTTTTGAGACATATTATACCGGCAGGCTCTCGAAAATCTTTTCACACCAGACATCGCTTAGCAGCTTTTACCAAGGGTAAGTGATAGAAGGTGTCAAATTCGGAATAAAAAAGAGCAAAAAGGGTGAACAACGTATAGTTAAACTACTTCAAATGAAATTCTAAAAAAATAAATTCCGTAAATTAAATACTAACCCCATCACCACATAAATCTTCTACTGATTAAAGTATTTAAGTTGTTTTAATAAATCACCCAGAGACGCCAACAATAAATAATTTAAAAATAAATAATTTAAAATATATATTTTTCTTACCCTTACCCCCTCAGTTTCCAGAAAAATGAACCTCATTACTTTTTTGCTGCGTTCATCCTGGGCTACCGTTGCGATCGCGATCTTCACGGGTGGACTCAGCGGCGCAGGCAGTGCGCTGTTGCTTGCCTCGATTAATGCGGCAATTAGCCATCCCAACCAGAATACCCATCAACTTCTACTTAGCTTTATTGGACTGGCCATTATCACCCTAATTTCTGGGAGTGGTTCACAGATTTTGCTGGCTCAACTGTCTCAACAGGCAATTTACAAAATGCGGCTTCAGCTTAGCCATTCGATTCTGGCTTGTCCACTGCGACGCCTGGAAGAACTGGGCGCGAATCGCATCCTGGCGACCCTAACAGATGATATTGACGCGATTTCCAACACCGTCTTGAATATTCCATTTATGTGCGTCAGTGGGGCGCTGGTGATTGGCTGCTTAGGATATTTGGCCTGGTTATCGTGGGGCGTGTTTTTGACCACACTGGCCGTGCTTGGAGTGGCGATCGGGCTCATCCAACTCATGTTGAATCATGTTTATGCCCTGCTGCGGTTGGCTCGAAATCAGCAAGACCTGCTGTTTAAGCACTTCCGCTCGATTACCGATGGGATTAAAGAGTTAAAGCTGCATACCCCTCGTCGTAACGTTTTCCTGAATGAAGACTTAAAAATAACCGCCGCCACCTTTCGAGACTATGAAGTTCGGGCAGAAAGCATCGCCGCCGTGACAACAAACTTCAGTAGTCTTCTATTCTTTGGCATTCTGGGAGTCCTGGTGTTTGGTCTACCGCAATTAACCCACATCACCACGCCAGTTTTATCAGCCTATGTGCTGACTATCACCTATTTGGCTCGACCGATTGAAAGCATTATGTCGGTTCTACCCGCTTTGAGTCGGGGCGACGTGGCGCTCAAGAAAATCGAGGAGTTAGGGTTATCCCTGGCGAGTCAGGCTGAGCCAGCCAATGTAGCAGTTTTATCTTCACCCTTGTTTCAACATCAGATTGACTTGCTTGACATCAGCCACACCTATCACACTGACCAGGAAGGAGAGTTTACCCTCGGCCCCATGAGTTTGTCGTTTCAACCGGGGGAACTGGTCTTTATTGTTGGGGGCAACGGCAGTGGCAAATCGACCCTAGCTAAGCTGATTGTCGGACTGTATGCGCCCGAGTCGGGGACAATGCGTTGGGATGGCAAAACATTGACAGATGGCGATCTCAGCGCCTATCGCCAGCTGTTTTCTGCCGTATTTTCAGACTTTTATCTGTTTGAACGACTGCTCGGTATTCAACTCGAAAATTTAGATAACCAAGCCCAACAGTATCTGCAAAAACTGCAACTTGAACACAAAGTTCGGGTCAGTGAAGGTGTGCTCTCGACGCTGGAGTTATCCCAAGGTCAACGAAAACGATTAGCCTTGCTGACGGCTTATTTGGAAGACCGTCCTATTTATCTGTTTGATGAATGGGCCTCTGATCAAGACCCCTTCTTTCGAGAAATCTTCTACAAGCAGCTTTTGTTAGAGCTAAAACAGCAAGGCAAAACAGTGCTTGTGATTAGTCATGACGATCGCTACTTTGATCTGGCTGATCAGCTGATCAAACTTGAGTATGGTCAACGTATCGCTTAATTGACAGAGTGTATATAGCAATTCTCACTTGGGTGTTGAACACATCTCGTGAAGGCGGGGTGTAGGGTATAGGGTGTAGGGTAGAATGGCGCTGAAATAAGAGTTTATAAATCGCTAAAAGCCCTGATATTCGGTAGGGTGGGCATTGTCCACATGGCTTATTTCAGTGCCATTCAGTGTAGGGTGTAGTCAATGCAATTGAGAACCGCTATAGTTTTAGGCCCTACGCTAACCCTAATCGCTGCTTCACCTGTTCCAGCGAAGCCCCTCCTTATCTTATGTAAACTAGCTCTTGACTGCTCCAGAATTGCCAAGAATTGAGGATTTTTGCTCAGGCTGATATCTTCTAGCTCATCTTCTGTAACAGGCATAAGTCCTGCGACAGGTTGACCCTCTTGGATGATAACTCGCTTATCCTCGCCTAATTTTTGAATGTAGGCTGCCAGAGAATCTGTTGCTTGAGTTAGATTTAAGTGTTTCGTAGCTCTAGTCCTTGTAATCATCCTAATTAGTAGCCCTGCGAATCTCTTGCCCTGCCAATCTCACCTTTCCATCAATCTCGGGATCAGTTCAGCAAAATTACACGGCCGATGGCGCACATCTAACTGATCTTTGAGGATGTGATCCCACCCTGTTCGGCAGGCTCCGGAAGAACCTGGTAAACAGAAGATATAGGAACCGTTCGC
>JAKSDM010000488.1 GCA_022360135.1 Pseudanabaenales cyanobacterium
CCCCCAATTTTGGGGGAGCAAGAACTTAAAGTCCCCCAAAATTGGGGGATTTAGGGGGCCTTCGGTCGTGCTCACAATGTTACGAAATAATTCGCCAGCAGTATCAAAGTTGGGGGATTTAGGGGGCCTTCAGATGTTCTGACGATATTACGAAATAATTCGCCAGCAGCATCAATTCTGGGGGACTTTGAACTCTGATCCCCTACCCAAATTGGGGGGTTAGGGGGGCCAGATCGGTGAATTTGCAATCGAGGTTGAGATCGATGTACACGGCAGCCCTCGGGAAGAGAAATTTAGGGTAAGGGGCAAAACGACAGCTCCCAACATGGACTGGGTATACATTGCAGTTTTCAATGGCATCGACGACACCCTAAACCCCACACCCTAAACCCCACACCCCCACCTTGCCTAAGATCATAGTCAATCTCAGTGAGAATCCCCTTTGCCTTCTGGGCGCAAATCAAACTCATGCCAATAGCCGCGCCAGTGCAGCTTGAACTTTAGGCGATTCCAACTGGGGGGCAGGTGGGGGGTGGCGACGGGGCCGTTTGGGGTTAGTTGGACGCCGCCGAAGCCAAACACCAGGGCTTGCCATAAGCCGCCGCAAGAAGCAGCGTGAATGCCTGAGCCGGCATTCCCTCGGACATTTTCCAGATCCACCATGGCGGCCTGCATAAACCGCTCATAAGCCTCTTCTGATTGGCCTAAATCTGACGCCAGGATGGCGTGCATGGCGGGACCTAGGGATGATCCATAGGTGATGTCGGTGCGGGGGGCGTAGTAGTTCCAGTTTTTTTCCAGAATGTCTAGACTGTAGGGAAAATCTTGGGATTCCCGCATCAGATAGAGCAGCATCAACACATCGGGCTGTTTCAGCACCTGTCGCTGACTGGCCCCTTCCATGCCTAGGATGTCTTGCATGGATTGGCTGCGGGGTTCGTAATCGGCTAGGTTAATATCTTCCAGGTCAAAAAATCCTTCATACTGCTCGATCAGGCCAGTTGAGGGATCGTAGGGAATCCACAGGTTATTGACAATATCTTGCCAGCGCGATCGCTGCTTCGACGTCAGCTGCAGTTTTTCCTGGAGTTGAGCGGCATTTTGGGGAAACTGACTATGGAGCCAATCGTAAACCAAGATCGCCTTCTCCAGATGCCATTGAACCATCCGGTTGGTGAAAGCATTGTTACTGACATCGTGCTCATGGTATTCATCGGCGCCAATCACCTCGCGAATTTCATAGCGCTCATCCTTGGTGTTTAACTCAACCCGGCTAATCCAGAAAACAGCGGTGTCGAGAATAATCTCAGCCCCATAGTCTCGCATCCAGGCGTCATCGCCGGTCATCTGCCAATAGCGCCAGACGGCGTAGGGAATATCTGCGCTGATGTGGATTTCGCGATCGCGGCACCAAATCCGAATATCAGCTCCGTAAGGATCCGTCGGCAGCGCCCAACGCGGCGTCACCTCATCCCCCGTATTAGCGCTTTCCCAGGCAAACATAGCTCCTTTGTAGCCAGAATCTTTCGCCTTGCGGCGAGCCCCATCCAACATGTAATAGCGATAGGTGAGTAGATTCCGGGCCAAGGCGGGTTGGCTGTAGATAAAGAAGGGCAGAATAAAAATTTCTGTATCCCAAAAGACATGCCCTCGATAGCCAAATCCAGAGAGGGTTTTCGCCGCAATGCTGACCTTATCATCATGGCGTGGGGCGCAGATCATCAGCTGGAAGAGGTTGTAGCGGATCGCCAGTTGGGCGCTGATATCCCCCTCAATCACCACGTCGCTTTGCCGCCAAACGGTGTCCCAAGCATGTTCATTCGCCTTAAATAAGTCGGTGTAGGCGGGTAATTCAGCCAGTTTTGCTTGGGCGGTCTGGGCTGGGGCTTCTACCTGCCGGGAGGTGAAAACAGTCACCGCCTTATCCACTGTTATGGTTTGTCCAGGGGCCATCTGGAACGCCGTCGTCAGGGTGGGATAACCGGGAACATTGGTGACTTCAATGGCTGATTCAGTTCCCAAGAGCGTCAGTCTGGCGGCCATGCCCAGTTCAATCCGAGAGTTGCGAGTGCGAACCTGTAGCCAGATACCGCCTGGGTCAGTCTTACCCTGACCCACCTGCTCCCAATGATTAAACCCCTGATTTTCGGGGTAGCCGTTAAGACTGGCCTGGACTTCGATCAGGCCCTCAAAATTCAATGAGCTGATCTGACAGCGCAGCCCCAGCGCATGTTCATCCGCCAGACTGGCGAAGCGCTCAAAATTCAAGTCCACCGTACTGCCGCTGGGGCTGCGCCAACGGACTGAGCGACTGAGAAGACCCGAGCGTAAGTCTAAACGCCGCTCGTAAGCCAAGATTTCTCCTTGGTCAAGCCGGAAGCGTTCACCGTTGAGGATAACTGATAAGAGCAACCAATCAGGGCAATTAGCCAGTTCGGTATACACCACCGGAACATCGTCAAAGACCCCATGGATTAAGGTGGCGGGTAGGGCGCGCGGGTACCCTTCCTCAAAACTGCCCCGGGTTCCCAGATAACCGTTGCCAATGGTGAAGACAGTTTCTTTGTGGTGTAGTTGATCAGGGTCAAACTGGGTCTCAATCAAGGCCCAATCAGTATAGATGAAAGCGCAGGCGGGAACAGTTACAGTCATCTGAACAGCTCCAGATTGGCAGAGATTTGGAGTGGGGTAAAACTCAGAAAGATCCTGGGCTTTGGGCATGGCGTTCTGGCGTTTGTTTACAATTGGGCGTAAAACCGCCCAGAACTATCAGAGATCAAGAATGACAAAGTTGAGGTGAAAGAAATATTGCACGGCATGTTGTTCTCATGTTGTTCTATTGCAGTTTTGACAGCAATCAAAATCACAACTGGGGGCAAAAATCGGAGTAAAGGAAAAATTCAATGCCGGTTGTTCTATTGCAGTTTTGACAGCAATCAACAATCACACCTTAACGATTTCTGTGCTGCGTCAACAGGTGTTCAGCTTTAGGTTTATAGATTAAATAGAACAAAGCTTCTAGGTAACGAAATAGAGCTTCGCGATCGTCGCTTGAGGCATAGCGCCAGAAACCGTGAAGCTTAGCAAATAATAGCAGTTGCTTGATATGTAATTGCCAGTTGTACTTGTCATGGACTCGCTGAACAGCCTGGGCGGAGATTTCGCGCCAGTAATCGGGTTGAGTTTCACAGTGGGTGATGAAGTCCAGAATTTTCTTGGCCGTTTCCGCCAAATTCGTCGGATTGATATGAAACCCATTTTTACCGGGTTCAATAATTTCTGACGGTCCGCCAAATTGGGTGGCGAAGGGGGGTAAACCGGAGATCATGGCTTCCAGGACGGTTACACCGAAGGCTTCAAACCGGGCAGGGAGGACAAATACGCCTGCGCGATCGGCAATTACCCGGTAGGCTTCGCCCAGATCACGGCTGGTGAGGCGTTTACCCAGCCAGCGGATTTTATGGTGGAGATCAAAGGTGTCAATCAGGTCGTGAAGGTTTTGGATTTCCCGTTTTTCTTCGGGGGTTGACGCCTGGTCGGGGTGCAGGTTGCCCGTGATCATAATCAAGTTGCAACGGGCTTGCAAAGCTGGGCTCTGGCCAAAGCATTCGACCAAACCCGTCAGGTTCTTGACAAAGCTAATCGGGCCAACGGCCAGGATAGGGCGGTGGTTGGGATTTTCTAGATGACCGCGAATGTAGGACTCCTGGCGGACAAAAAGCAGGTCGTTGAGACGATCGCGATCGCCGGGCGTCCGATCAGCCGTCTGGTGGTAGGGAAAGTAAAGGTGCTCATTCACCCCCGGCGGCACCACGTTGAATTTGGGACTAAACAACTCGATTCCATCCACCACATGGTAAAGCTGAGGCAGGGTGAAATATTTGTAGGATTCATACTGACCCGCCACATCAGGGGTTCCCATAATTTCATGATGGGAAGAGGTGATAATGAAATCGGCGGCGTTCATGCTAATCAGATCGGCAGTGAATTGCAGCGAGAAGTGGTATTGCTCTTCTGATTCCTGCCAGTAAAGGTCGCTAAAGACATGTTTAGATTTCTCCAGAGAGTGGGCGATGTTGCATTGGGGGACTTTAAGCCGACGGGCCAGCAGAAAAGCGACTAAGCCGCCATCTGTGTAGTTGCCAATAATTAAATTAGGCGGTCCTCCCAATTGGGCCAGCAGTTTTTGTTCAGCATCAATGGCGAAGGTTTCCAAATAGGGCCAAATTTCATATCTAGAAATCCAGTTGCGGGTGACATTGGGATTGAATTCTCGGAAGGGAACCCGCAGGATCCAAGCATTTTCGGCGCCGTGAACTTTTTCTAGGGGGAGATCGCACTGGGTGCCTTCACAGTTAGGAATCAAGCGAGTCAGAATGATCACTTGGGGCTGAATGCCCAGGATGTCAAGACCAGCCAGAGTGATCTCTCGCTGCAGCTGGTTTTCTAGATTGCGGGCTTGGTCGAGGACATAACTGACTTGACCGGCCGTCTCAGGTCGCCCTAGCACCCCTTCTTGGCCCACCCAACCGTGGACGGAAACCAGGACACTGCGGAAGGTGACTGGAATACGGGAGAGAAAGGCTTCATTGATCGCCGGGTTCGGGCTATCCATCAGGCGCTGCAGCAACTCCAGGGTTTCGCGGGCGCGACTGGCGGTGTTGCCCCAACCCGGTTCAAAGCCAAGTGCTTGGAGGTCAAAGCGAAACTTTTCATAGGGTTCGTTAGGCTGCCGCCGCCCCAAAAATTGAAGCGCTTGTTGAATCTGTTGGGAAAGCTGGGCGGCTGAGTCGATCCGCTGATTGACTAGCAGGGGGGCGCCGTCATAGCGTTGTTCGCACAACGCCTTAAACACCGCCTCTAACCAATGTTGAGGCTCTGCAATCAGTTTGTTCGACAGGTAATGATTGAGGAACTCCAACCCATTGCCAATATTTCTGGGGTCTCGAATGGTGGGAGAATTGGCGTAGAAAGGCTGGAAATCGATTTCCAGGATTTGGGGCTGGAAGCGGTTAACCAGGCGATCGCGCAAATCCAGCAGGGCTTGGGGCGTCATTGACTCCACTTTACTCAGGTCGGCGGGCAAGCGACAGACTTCCTGGCTCGCCACCTTGGAGCGCATCACCAACCAAATCGTATCTTCGTCCAGGAGAATCTCGTGGGTATAGTGAATCAACTCCCCGAGGGAAGAGGAATGGTAATAATAAGCGGGCTTTTGGAACGTCTGGCAGTAGTCTTCAAACACTTGCAGAATCTCATTGCGCAGAAAATAGCGCTTGCCTGAAGCGCTTAACTCGCTGACCAACTGACGCAGCGAAGTTTCCTCATCACTATTTAAAACAGCTTGCAGCAGGTCATGCATAGTAAATCCCCATTTTTAGGTGGTCTGAGGATGGGTTTTAACGGATTTTAGGGTATTCGATTTTGGATTTTGGATTTTGGATTTTGGATTTATTGCCGTAGGTCTTAGGTTCAGTAGTCCAGCCCAGGCTAGGCGTTGCTTAATATCGGGATCAATCACCCTCATCCCCAACCCTTCTCCCTTAGGGAGAAGGGAGCCGGAATCGAAGTCCCTCTCCCCCGGGGAGAGGGATTTAGGGTGAAGGCGATTATGCCTACTCTCTCACCCATACGATTAAAACTAATCCATTCTTGTAGATAATTAAAACAATGGAATCTGAGGATGGTGTGAGGTAATCTTAGCCGCACCCATGCCGCCGTTGACTGTGATTTAGATCAAGTGTCTTTGTTA
>JAKSDM010001485.1 GCA_022360135.1 Pseudanabaenales cyanobacterium
ATTCTCAGTCAATGTGTTCAACCAGCGTTCCTTCTCTTCCAGCTTTAGAGAGGGAGAACGCGATGTGGACCTGCCGAATGGCGACTCGCCCTGGATCCACCGGTTAGGAGGCGGGGTTGAGGGATTCTATGGCTTTACGCCGGATTGGGATGCAGCCTTAGGGGTTACCTACCAACTGGTTTCTGTTCGGGATGATGTGTTTAGTTCAGACCTGGAGCCGTTTGACGAATTGGGCAATCAACTCACTGTCAGTGACGACGCTCAGGATGAGCTTTTAACCATTAACTTAGTAACCCAATATGATACGCGGGATAGTTCGCGCAATCCCACAGAAGGCGCTCGATTGCGTCTGGGGTTAGACCAGTCTATTCCAGTTGGAGAAGCTGATATTTCAATGACGCGTTTCAGTGCTAGCGCCAGCCAGTTCATTCCCCTATCGTTGTTTGGCTTTACCGAAGGGCCTCGGACGTTAGTGCTAAATGTCCAAGGGGGCCATATTTTTGGTGATGTGCCTCCGTACCAGGCTTTCAATTTGGGTGGGATCAGTACAGTGCGAGGATTTGGTCGAGGTGAATTGGCCACAGGCCGCAGTTTTGTCCAGGCGACGGCTGAGTATCGCTTCCCGATTGCTGACTTCATCGCCTTTAATGAGGATGTGAATGTGGGGGGGACTTTATTTGTGGATTATGCTGACGCCTTGGGCACCCAGGATGAGGTGATTGGGGATCCGGGCGTTGTCCGCGACAAAGAGGGAGAAGGATTTGGATTTGGATTTGGCTTAAGGGCTAACCTGGGTCCCTCGCTCGGTCCGCTGCGGCTTGAGTTTGGCATTACTGATGACGGTGACACCCAGGTTCATTTTGCCTTTGGTGAGCGCTTCTAGTGCGTTACTCTGGTTTTGATTTTTTCGCCACCTAACTCAGGATACACATGCAGCCCCTGCTGCATGTGTATCCTGGAATCAGCTGTCGAAAGGTCACGAAAGCTTTGTGAGCTTAAAATCTTGGAAAAATTTACGTCCAGGCTGTTTGACGGAGAAGACTGGGTAGAAGGGGCAAGTGGTAGGGGTGTCAAGTTAGATTGCTGGGGCATTGTCAAAAGCTATTGGCTAGCTTTGCTAGATTGTGTTTTCGCCATTGCGCGTCAGCTTTGCGGTTGGTGCGAATCTCTAGGACCCGGATGCTCGATCGCGGCGACGAATTCAAGCACCTGACTAGCTGCTCCCAGGTTTGTATCAATTCGTAATCTGCGCCATAGGCCCCGCAGAGTTGAGCAAAGTCGACCGATTGGGGGGTGGCGAAGAATTCCTCGAAGGGTGGATCGAACTGGGCAATTGGCAGCATCTCAAAGATGCCGCCGCCATTGTTGTTGATTAATACAATAGTTAGGTGTCCCTGCAACCGTCGACTCAACAGAAACCCATTGGTGTCGTGCAGGAGGGCCAAATCTCCGGTCAACAACACACTGCTCTGATTATGATGGGCCATCCCGATCGCAGTCGAAAGGACGCCGTCAATTCCATTTGCTCCCCGGTTGAAGAAGGGCCGGATGCCTGAATCTCCGGGCCGCCAGAAAAATTCCACATCCCGCACTGGCATACTGTTGGCAATAAACAGGGGGGCGCCGGGGGGTAAGGTTTGGGACAGTATCCAAGCAACCTTGCCTTCAAATACGATATCCATCTCAGCTAGAGTCTGATTGAGGCGCTGTTTGACCTGAGTGTCGATCCGGCGCCATAGTTCGGTATAAGCGGGACAGGGCTTAGGGGGCGCCCCAATCGCCTGGGCTAATTGGTCGATCGACAATCGGAGGGGGATGACCTTGCCATGCAGAGGGTCGAGGTTGCGATCGCCCTGATCAACTAACCATCGAGGCGCAGCGGTTGTTTCCAACCACAGGCGTAAGGCTTTACTGGTAGGCAGCGGTCCCAGTTGAATGACCTGTTCTGGGGCTAACTTTTCAGCCCAGTACGGCTGGCGCAGGATGAGGTCGTAAGTGGAAATTAGATAGGGATTTAGACTCTGGTGGTTGCGCAATGGCGATAAGCCTTCGGCTAAGACAGGCCAACCCAGGGTTTTAGAGAGATCAGCGACGGCGGTGCAGTAGTCCTTAGGCGCAGTGGGTTGGGCGGGGCCGGCGATGATCAGGCCGCGATCGCAGGATGGCCAGTTGGGCAGGGGGCAAGGTACAGGGGGGGCAAGGGGGGCAGGAGGAGCAGGAGGGGGAGGGAGATGAGAGAAGAAGTCTTCGACATCAAGTAATTTGATCAGGGGTTGGGTTTCAGGTTGGGGCAAGGGGGGGAGGGGGTCGCGGAAGGGACAGTTGAGGTGCACGGGACCGGGGGCGGGTAAGTGCGTTTGTCCCCAAGCATGGATGAGGGTCTGGCGCAGGTAGGTCAGCATTTTGAGGTCTGGCGCAGGGGTTGCGAGTTCGGCATAGGCGTTGGCAAAGCTACCAAATAGCTTCTGTTGGTCAATGGTTTGGCCAGAAGCGCAGTTGCGCATTTCGGCTGGACGATCAGCCGTCAGGACCAGCAGAGGCGCTCGACTTTCCTTGGCTTCAACCACAGCTGGGTAAAAATTAGCGCCTGCAGTCCCAGATGAGCATACCAATACGACTGGCAGATTAGACTGGCGAGCTATCCCCAAGGCGAAAAAACCTGCTGATCGCTCATCTAAAACGGGAATCGCTTCAACTTTGGGGTGATTTGCAAAGGCGATCGTCAACGGTGTCGAGCGCGACCCTGGACACAACACAGCTGTCGTCAGTCCCAATCGCGCCAGCGTCTCCACTAGAACAGACGCCCAGAGGGTGTTAGTGTTGCGAAAATCTAGCATGATCAAACCAAAGCTTCCAAGAGCGCCTTGAGCTTCAATTTGACTTCGGCCAGTTCTTTGTCTGGATTAGACCCCGCTACAATGCCCGCGCCTGCATAAAGACGGGCGTGATTTTCCTCTATCAGGGCTGAACGGATACCGACAAAGAACTCGCTGTTGCCTTGATGATCGATCCAACCCAAGGAGCCAGCGTAGAGCGATCGCTCAAACGGCTCATATCGACGAATTTGTTGGTAGGCTAGTTCCCTAGGAGCCCCGGCCACTGCTGGGGTTGGATGTAGCACACTTAAAATGCTGAGGGGATTGGTTTGGGTGGTTAAATGGGCCCGTATCGGTGTGTGCAAATGCTGAATATTGGAGAGCTGTAGCAGACCTGGCGTGGGAAAAAATTTGGGTTGTAAGCCTAAATGAATTAACTGCTGAGTAATAAAGTCAACCACAACCCGATGCTCATGACGCTCCTTCTGGTTACACAAAAGACGATTCGCCAGGGCTGCATCCTCCAACGGCGTCCCCCCTCGCGGCGCAGAACCCGCTAAGGCGTCTGTCACTAACTGCTGATGGGAAACACTAATTAACCGCTCTGGACTGGCGCCCAGGAATGTTTGGCCACTCCCATTACTGGTCGAAAATACATAACAATCTGGGTGAAGAGTTCTTAGGTTATTTAGAGAGGCTGACAGTTTAAATGGAGCAGACGCCGTTACATCAACTGCATGGGCTAACACAACTTTATGCAATTTTTGGGCTTGAATCACCCTAAGCGCCGAAGCAACAGCGGACTTGAAATTGCCAAGATTTAAGATAGATTGAGGGGAGTTTGGATAAGAATATTGACCATTGAATTGATCAGGTCGGCGAGTAAATCTAAAAATTTGATGACTGAAGCCTCTAATTTCTTTTATTAACCCCCAGATCTCATCAGCCATGGTGGCTGCATTGGAGTAGGCGTGGACCGCTAAGTTGATAACAATAGAGTAATTCTCTCGCCGCTTTATTATCTGGAAGCGAGGTAAAAACAAACTAGAGGCTGGAAATGGAGAATTTTCAATTAGGGATTGCTCGAAGAAAGTAAATCTGCATAAAAAATAAGGACCTGGAAAGGAAAGACCATGAATACCTGTAGAGAGGGTATGGCTTACCCAAAAGTCGATAAAATTTTGAGCCGAATAGAATCTTTCATCACTCTTGGATTCATGAAATATGACACTGTCAAAGGCTATAGTCGATTCTCTCTTAATGGGATTTTCATAGTAGAAATGAATTCGCTCAGAGGTGGCAATCTTATCTAAAAGAACTAGGGGATCAATCGGGTCAATTTCTAGAGATAAACTGGCAATTTTTGTTTGATTATCTTGGCTGGCTTGCTCCTGACAAGTGATTAGAAATCGATGTATTTCTTTATAGGTTTGAAAAAGATTAGACCGATAGGGGACTACTGTCATGGAATTGGATATAAGAATAGTCTTGAGAACTAGTTCTCACAACCTGGCTAATAAAGCCAGTATCCCTACAGGTAACATATTTAGTACTACCTAACCACCACACTTGACAAAAAGGAAGATGGGCTGGAAGCCTCCAACCGCCCCTCGGTCACCTCCATCCAATACAAGTGACCTAGTAATTAGAACCTGACTTACGGTGGTGAACAGCGGTCTTCACCTCCGGCCGCAGCACGTTGCCGCTCTCTACCACAGCATAAATTACCCAGTGATCGCTACTTTCCATGCGGTTTTTGACCTGGCACTCCAAATAAGCTAGGGCATCCTGCAAAATTGGGGCGCCGTTGTCAGCTTTGTCAGTTTCAATGCCAGCAAAGCGGCTTTCCCCCGGACCAAAGGGTTTGAGAAAATGCTTCATGGGTCCTAAATACCTATCCTCTGCCAGAATATTCAGCACA
>JAKSDM010001307.1 GCA_022360135.1 Pseudanabaenales cyanobacterium
CCCTTGGCATAAAAGAGGGCGGCCTGCTTAGCATTACCCACATAAAATTCGAGATGATCAAATCCCTTAATGGGACAAAAATCGCTCATTCGGATTCCTCCTTACAAGAAGTCTCGGCGCCTGCCTGACTTCGTTCTCGAATCCATTCTGCCTGTTATAGCTAACGATTAACCAATGCGGCGATCGCTCTGGGTCAAAGTGATTGGTTGTATCATCATGGCAGAGGCAATGGCGAACTATGCCCAATACCAGAGGGCCCCTTATGATTGGATGCCGAGGACCACATCTTTGGTCTCTGCTTGGTCAATGACTGGTCAACCCGAGATATCCAAGCCTGGGAATATCAACCCCTCGGTCCCTTCCTGGGCAAAAGTTTCGCCACCAAGATCTCTCCCTGGGTGGTCACCCTAGAAGTCCTGGCTCCCTTTCCGCTGTGCTGCGTTCAGTCGCCCCGAGGGAGATCCGCCGCCACTGCCTTATCTTGTCTCACCGCAAGATACTGAATGGGGAGGTATTGATCTCACCGTTGAAGTGTGGCTCCAGTCGGCCCAGATGCGTGATCAAAGAATAGAGCCAATTCGCTTAAGTCAGGCTGCTTTCCGGCAAATGTACTGGACTTTAGCGCAGATGCTCACACACCACACGAGTAATGGGTGCAATCTGCGTCCCGGTGATTTGCTCGCCAGTGGACACGGTGGCTTCCAATTCTGGGAGAGGGGTTGGGGGTAAGGACTTAAACGTAGAATTATAGAGGCTGACAGAAAGTGCAACGCCCCTGGGGATGCAGGGCTGGCTTGACTCAACCGATCGCCATCTTGAGCTAAGCTGAAACTGATGAGCAGACCATTAGACTGAGACACCATCTCACTATACCGCCATGACTCAGGCTATCGTTAGACCCTTAAGCTTTGCCGAGTTTCTCGAAGCATGTCCTGATGATGGTAAACGCTATGAGTTAGTAAATGGTCAAATTATCGAACGCATGGCTACTCGCGCCCATGATGACGTTGCTGACTTTATTTACGATGCCTTTCGTGACGAACTCAAACGCCTCAAGCTCAATTACAAAGTAACCCGCTTTGGCTCTGTCAAAACCACTCGCGACGATGGGCTCGAACAAGGTCGTACGCCGGACGTTAGCGTTATCGATAGAGACCGTTGGAATGCTGACTTAAAAGCCTATACTGCGCTAGAGGAGCCGATACAGCTAGCTGTTGAAGTGACGTCTACTAACTGGCGCGATGATTATCTTTACAAACTGGCTGAGTACGAAGCTTTAGGTATTTTTGAGTATTGGATTGTTGATTACTTAGCCCTTGGCGCCGCTCGATACATCGGCGCACCCAAGACGCCGACTATTTCGGTATATCAGCTTGTCGATGATGAGTATCAGCTGCAGCAGTTTCGAGCCCAAGACCGCATCCAATCGCCAACTTTTCCAGCGCTTCAGCTTACTGCCCAAGCTGTATTTGATTCCATTGGCGGCGGATAGATAGGAATTATAGTGGTTTTGATTTGCATGGACTGCATCTGCACCCTGCTTTCACAGAGATGCATTCCACATCAGTGAGAACGCCATATCTGCGACTACATCAGGCTCCAGTGGTGGAGGACGCCATTACCTGTGAGAAGGTCAACTGCAATCATGGCGAAGCCAATCATGGCCAAGCGACCATGCCAGACCTCGGAATGTCGACTGAATCTCATGAGGGCGTTTTCCTTGTCCATAACTATTGACTCCAGCTTGCTTATGAATTTATGTAAACCAACGTAACGCAATTATTGCGAAATGGCAGCCCACTGTTACGAATTCCTTACATGGGACCTGGAATACAATTGGGTTGGTTCATCCTGGCGGCGCCTTTTCTAAACTTTTGAAACCCCCTAGCCTCCAATTGGAGCCCCCCATCAATAAAAATGGGGGCTTCATTTATCTGAACCTATCTCGGTAAAGTAGGGTGTGGGGGATAGGGTGTGGGATGTAGTCAAGGCAAATGAAAACCGCTATAGCGCCCATGATCAAGCGACGTCACTTCCTTCAATTTGCGGCGTCTACCCTGGCCAGTCTTGGACTTAGCCCCCTGCGCCTGCAACGACAGGGTATTTGCTACGGGCAGGCCCTTGCTCAACCAAGCCAACGCAAGCAGGCGTTGCTGGTGGGCGTTAATCAGTACAATCAACGGTTGAGATCGCTCAAGGGCTGTGTCACTGATGTCGATCTGCAGCGAGAGTTACTCATCCACCGATTTGGCTTCAACCCCGCCGATATTCTCTGCCTCAAAGACCAGGACGCCACCCGTGAGAATATTCTGGATGCTTTTGAAGACCATCTGATTGATGCCTGTGGCGCAGACGACTTGGCCGTCTTTCACTTTTCCGGGCATGGTCGTCGCATTGCCGATCCGTCTCCGGTGCAGGTGGCGGGGGACGAACACGATCCGCTCAACAGCACCCTGATTCCTTATCACGATTTAGACGATGAGGACGATATTCCCGATATCATGGGCAGAACGCTATTTTTACTCACCTCACACCTCAGAACAGACAACATTACTCTGGTGCTAGACAGTTGCTATGCTGAGGGCGGTATCCGGGGCAATGTCCGCATTCGGTCGGGAGGAAATCGACCATCGCGCCAACCCAGCCAAACCGAGCTAGACTACCAGGAAGCCTTACGGGAACAGCTGGGGCTGAGTCCTGAGAAACTCCAAGATTTACGCGATGTCAGCATCGCCAAAGGCATTGCCCTGGCGGCGGCTCGACGCAACCAGAAAGCGGCCGATGTCACCTTTGGCGCCGCCGAATCCGGTGAGCCCTTTCATGCTGGGGCCTTTACCTACTTCCTGACCCAGTACCTCTGGCATGAGGCGGAACCCGTCCAGCGGGTCATCGCTAACGTCTCTCGCAACCTGGCGGACGATACCTTTAGCCAAGATCCCACCGCCTGCGTCGCCCCCTTTGAATGCAATCCAGATAATCCCGCCGAGACGCAGGTTCCGACCTATTTCGTCGATCCGGTCGAACCCGATCAACGGCCTCCTGCCGAAGGGGTGATTCTATCGGTAAATGAGAAACGGGGCGCCGTTTGGTTCGGCGGCAGCGATCGCCACAGCCTCGCCACCTATGGAACAGGGGCGACCTTTATGGCGATCGCCCCCGATGGAACACTCCTCCAGGATGGGATTATCGTGCGATCGCGCCAGGGACTCCAAGCTGAGGTCATTCTGTCAGAAGATCTGCCAGCCGGAACGCTGTTGCAGGAGGCATCCCGCGTTATTCCGACCGAATACAAACTGCGGGTGGGGCTTGATCCGTCAGTAATGGCGGAGCTAGATGCAATTCAGACCACCTTCGGCGCCATCCGACGATTGGAGCTGGTCCCCTATCAATCCGACGAAACCCTCTATGCTGACGAGGTCCACTACATCTTGAGCCGCCTGACTGCCGACTACATGCAGCTGTTCCAATCACCGGAGGGACCGGGATTACCGGCGGACAACCCGCCAGAGCCAGATAGCCTGGTGATCTTCTCGCAGGGGTTAGATGAAATCATTCCCGGTTCCTGGGCGGCAGCTGGGGAAAGGGTTGAGGAAGCGAGCGATCGCCTGTCCACCAAGTTCAATGCGCTGGTGGCGGCTCGGTTGGTGAAGCTGTTGATCAACGCCCATTCGTCCCGGTTGGATATGCGGGCGGAGATGCGGGTGGGCGGGGTGCGATCGCAACTGGCGCAGTTCTTTACGGTGCGGGGGAGTCGAGGGACTCAGCAGGAAACGACAGGCAGTTTGCTGGAGGTTCCGGTGGGGCGATCGCTCCAATTTGTTGTCACCCATCAAGAGCCTGAGCCGATTTATGTACTGGTGTTTATCGTCGATCGCACAGGTGATATCTTTCCAGTGTTTCCTCGACAGTTTTTGGGTATCACGGCAGCCGATACTCTGGTTGCGCCCAACCAATCTAAACTGATTCCAGACCCCGTTGACGACCCGCCGCTCAATGTGACGGAGACAGGGTTTGGGGAGGTTTTGATTATTGCCAGTCGTTCGCCCCTGACTCAGGCAATGCGGGCATTGAGTCGCGATCGCACGGCGACAACGCCGGTAGTTGACGCCCTCATGGGCGATCTCAGCGGGGTTAATCTGGAGGTGCGGAGTGGCGGCGTCCGCGAGTTTCGCATTCAGGCGGCTGAAATGGCGGCGATGGCCATTCCCTTTCGGGTGGTGGAATGAAGTCTTCAATTTCTCGAAGAGGTTGAAGCATTAGATATTCCCGGTTACTCTGCTTCACCGATTAGGGTAAACGCAGCCCAGGCGATCGGTTCAGGATATTTCTCTCGCATCGTCAACATCGCTTGACGGAGCGCCTGAGCTTTGTTGTCGGTTTGCTCAAGCTGGCGATAAAATTCCACCATTAATTCGCCTGTAGGTTGGTCAGGCACTGCCCAC